>NZ_JBLTJC010000074.1:0-36193 GCF_048158785.1 Streptomyces colwelliae
GGTGGGAAAGCGAGCGGTCCTCACGTCTGCACTGGTCAGCGACGGAAAATGCCCTCACAAGGGGAAGGGTCGGACAGAAATCCTTACGGTTCCGTAGGTTTCGGGCCCGTAATCTCCACTGAATCTGTACGACCCGATTACCCCTGGCGTCCCCGTCGTGCGACGTCACCCGTGGGACGCCGTCTCCTCCCCGGTCAGCGTCCGCGCGGCGGATTCCGTCACTCCCGCCGTCCCTCCGGTGCGCTCCGCGCGACCCGCCCTGACCAGGGCGAGCACCAGCGCGCCCGCCGCCGTCCCGACGAAGCCGGCCGTCACGAGCGCCGAGTCGAGCCCCGACGCGAACGCGGCCCGCAGCGCGTGCTCGGAGAACGTCCCGCGCAGCGCCCCGGCCCCGCCGCCCGCCAGGGTGTGCGCCGCGTCGTGCGGGAGGGTGTCGCGCATCCGCGAGGTGAGTACGGTCCCGGACACGGCGACGCCGAGTGCATACCCCAACTGTCGTACGGTATTCACGGCGCCGCCCGCCATGCCCGCACGCTCGGCCGGCACCGCCGCGAGGGCCGCCCCCGCGATCCCCGGCGCCACCAGTCCCGTACCGATGCCCACCAGGACGAGCCCCGGCACCAGCGTCGTCCAGTCCGAACCGGCGCCGAGGACGGCCTGGCAGAAGCAGCCCGTACCGATCAGCAGCAGCCCGCCGCCGATGGTCAGCCGGGCCGGCACCCCGTGCAGCAGCTTCCCGGCGAGGACCGACACCACGACCGCGGCCCCCGTCAGCGGCAGCAGCGTCAGCCCGCCGCGCACCGGACTCATCCCCAGCAGCGTCTGAAGCCAGATCGACAGATACGGCATCCCGCCGAACGCCGCCCCGTTGAAGGCGAGCGCCCCCACCATCACACCCACGAACGCGGGCTGGCGCAGCAGCGACAGATCGAGCAGCGGATGCGCCACCCGCCGTTCCACCAGCACGAAGCAGACCAGCGCGAGGGCCGCGACCGCGAACGACCCGAGTGTCACGGAGGCGCCCCAGCCGTCCTCGCCGGCCCGCACCACCGCATACGTCACCCCGCCCGCGAACCCCGCGAACGCGACCGTGCCGAGCCAGTCGACGCGCATCCCGCGCGGCCCCCGCGACTCCGGCACCACCCGCAGCGTCAGCCACGCCGCGGCCACGCTCACCGGCAGGTTCACGAAGAAGATCCACCGCCAGCCCGGCCCCTCGGTGAGCACCCCGCCCAGCACCGGCCCGACGGCCGCGGCCCCGCCGCTGACCGCGCCCCACACCCCGAGCGCCACCGACCGCTGCCGCCCCTGGTAGACGGAGCCGAGCAACGGCAACGTCGTGGCCAGCATCGCGGCGGCCCCCACGCCCTGCACGGCCCGCGCGGCCACGAGCGCGCCCGGCCCGTCCGCGAGCCCGCACAGCAAGGACGCGACCGCGAACAGCACGACGCCCACCACATGCACCCGCCGCCGCCCCAGGGCGTCGGCGGCGGCACCGACCCCCAGCAGCAGCGCGGCCAACGCCAGCGCGTACCCGTCGACCACCCACTGCAGATCGCTCAGCGACGCGTGCAACGACCGCGCCATGTCCGGCAGCGCGACGACCACGATCGTCACGTCCAGCAACAACATGAACGTGCCCAGGCACACCGCCGTGAGCGGCCCCCATGTACGCATGTCCTCAACTCCCCTGTCCGGGTTGTGCAGTTCTCCGTACGATGGGCTCGATCCGGACGATCGAGGCGGTGTCGGACGCCGCGCCGCCGGAATCCGACAGGAGCAGCCGTGCTGGAGATGGAATCCGACACCCTCGACCGTCTCGACATGCAACTGCTGACCGCGCTGGAGCTCAACGGCCGGGCCTCCTTCAGCCGCCTCGGCTCGGTGCTCGGTGCCTCCGACCAGACCGTCGCGCGCCGCTACCGTCGGCTCACCGCCGAGGCCGGCCTCCGGGTCGTCGCGATCCGGGACGCCGAACGCCTGGGCCAGGACCAGTGGATGCTCCGCCTGCGCTGCGCCCCCGACAACGCCCTCACCATCGCCGACGCCCTCGCCAAACGCCCCGACACCGCCTGGATCGGCCTCGCCTCGGGCGGCACCGAGATCATCTGCCTGACCCGTCCCCGCAGCCCCGGCGACTACGACGACCTCCTGCTCGGCAAACTCCCGCGCACCCCCAGCGTCCTGGACATCCGCGCCCACCAACTGCTCCACCGCTTCTACGGCGGCCCGACGGGCTGGCTCCGCCGCTTCAAGGTGCTCGACGACGACCAGATCGCCGCACTGCTCCCCGCACCCGCACCCGCGTCCGCACCCGGCCCCGCCCGCATCGAGCCGGAGGACGAGGCCCTGATCGCCGTCCTCGAACGCGACGGCCGCGCCGGCTACCCCGAACTCCAGCGCGCCACCGGCCGCTCCGAGTCCGCCGTCAAACGCCGGCTCGCCGCACTGACCGGCTCGGGGGCGGTGTACATCGACATCGAGTACGACTCGGAGGTGTTCGGCTACGCGCGTGCGGCCGTCCTCTGGATCACGGCGACCCCGGCCGCGCTGCGGTCGGTCGGCGAGGCGCTGGCCACGCACGACGAGATCGCGTACGCCTCCGCCACGGCCGGCACGTCCAACATCGCGGTGACCGCGGTCGTCAAGGACACGGCGGGGCTGTACGACTACCTCAGCGGGCCGCTGGGGCGGCTCGACGGGGTCCGGCAGGTGGAGGCGAGCCCGTTCCTGCGGCGGGTGAAGCAGTTGACGTATCGGACGCTCCCCCTCAACTCGCCCTCCCTCAAAGTAAGTTCAAGATAAATCATGCGCAAAACCAAGCACCCGGAGATGGGAATCACAGTGTTCGGCGATCGACTGTGGCTCGTCAAAACCGATGCCGCAGGGATTTCCCGAAAGATCTTCTGGAAATAGTCTTCGGAAGTCCTTCCGGCGAGCCCTCGAAGGGAATATCGAGTTGAAGACCAAAAACACTCATCGCCGGTCGCTGGGACGCCACAGGAAGGCGGTCATGGCCTTGGCCGCGGCGACGACCCTCCTCGGCGGCGCGATGTACGCCAACGCGAACGCCGCGTCCGTCCAGTCCGACCCGTCCACCGGCGTGTCCGCCTCCCCGTCCACCCCCGGCTCCACCTCCCCGTCCAGTCCCGGACCGACCTCCTCGTCCCGGCCGTCCACCTCCGCATCCGCCCCCGAACCCACGGGAACGGCCGGCACGGGCTCGTCCGTATCGGACGTGGTCGACGCCGCCAACGCGTTCCTGGACACCCTGGACGACGACCAACAGGCCGACGCGCTCCTCGACTTCACGCAGGCCAACGCCACCGCCTGGTCGAACGAGGCATGCGGTGCGACCTGCCGGGTCGGCATCGAACTGAGCACGCTCAGCGACACCCAGCTCGCCGCCGCCGAGGCGGTGGTCGAGGCGGCCACGGGCACCGGGACCGACACCGGCTACGACCAGATCAGCCAGATCCTGGCGGCCGACGACGTCCTCGGCGAGACCGACAGCAGCTACGGCAGCGGCAACTACTACCTCGCCTTCCTGGGCACCCCGAGCACCTCCGGCACCTGGCAACTGCACTTCGGCGGCGATCAGTTGGCCGTGAACCTCACCTACAAGGACGGGGAGGTCGTAGGCACCACCCCGTACTTCGCCGGCGTGGAACCCGCCAGCTGGACCGACGACGGCACCACCTACGCGCCCCTGTCCGGGATGCACGACGGGATGGAGTCGATGCTCGAAGGCCTGAGCGACGACGAGCTGTCCGAGGCGGAGCTCTCCGACGCCACCACCGACGTGGTGCTCGGCCCGGACGCGGACGGCGACTTCCCCGACACCAAGGAGGGCCTCGCGGTCAGTGAACTGACCGACGACCAGCAGCAGTTGGTGCTCGACGCCATCACACCGTGGGTCGAGGCCTCGGACGACACGACCGCCGCGTCCACCCTGAGCGCCTACGAGTCGGACCTCGACGACACCTACATCTCGTACTCCGGCACCACCGCACTGGACACCGCGGGCGACTACGTCCGCATCGACGGACCCGGCGTCTGGATCGAGTTCTCCGTCAAGGACGGCGTGGTCGACACCGGCCAGCTCAACTACAGCTCCGTCTACCGCGACCACGACACCGACTACGGAGGAGAGTTCTCTTTCTCCTGAACCACCCGCCGACGACGTAATGGGCGGCGCTGCTTCCGGCAGCGCCGCCCGCTGCCGGGAATTCCCTCGCGGCCGGTCGAGGAATTCATCGCTGGCCGCATTCTTGTGGACGCTGGAGTGCGGTCCGGCGCTTTATCGCACCCTCGCGATATTCGATATCGGTATAGCCCCGCAATAAGAAACCGGGACTACGGACCGCGCCGGTGCAATCGGTCCCCACCCGCCAGAATCGCCGCCGCCAACGCGTCCGCCGCCCCCTGAGCCGACACCCTGCGCCGCCCGTGCACCAGCACGAAGTCGACCTCGCCCAGCTCCGGCAGCCCGGCCCGCTCCGGTATCCGCACCAACCCCGGCGGCACCAGCCCCCGCGAGTGGGCCATCACCCCCAGACCCGCCCGGGCCGCGGCGATCAGCCCGTTCAGACTCCCGCTCGTGCACGCGATGCGCCACGCCCGCCCCTGCCGCTCCAGCGCCTCCAGCGCGAGCGCCCGGGTGATGCCCGGCGGTGGATAGACGATCAGCGGCACCGGACGATCCGCGTCCAGGCGGAGCCGCTCCGCGCCGATCCACACCAGCTTGTCGTGCCAGACCAATTCACCCCGCGGATCCTCGGCGCGGCGCTTCGCCAGCACCAAGTCCAGCTTCCCCGCGGCCAGTTGCTCGTGCAGCGTGCCGGACAGCTCGACCGTCAGCTCCAGGTCGACCTCGGGATGGTCGGAGCGGAAGCCCTCCAGGATCTCCGGGAGCCGGGTGAGGACGAAGTCCTCGGAGGCGCCGAAGCGGAGCCGGCCGCGCAGCCGCGTGCCGGTGAAGAACGCGGACGCCTGCTCCTGCACCTCCAGGATGCGGCGCGCGAAACCGAGCATCGCCTCGCCGTCCTCCGTCAGCTCCACGGAGTGCGTGTCCCGGGTGAACAGCTGCCGTCCCGTCGCGTCCTCCAGGCGCCGCACATGCTGGCTCACCGTGGACTGGCGCAGCCCGAGCCGGCGAGCGGCCTGCGTGAAACTCAGCGTCTGGGACACCGCGAGGAAGGTGCGCAGGTGGGAGGGGTCGTACATGGCATACACCCTACCGGCTATCGCGAAACGTGATGACAGTCAGAGCGGTATGACGGATTCCCGATCAAGGATCCGGAGAGGAGCATGGGGAGGGCACGAGTCCGCGCCGGAGGACGGACCGGACGTACAGCGAGACAGTGGAGCACAGTGAAACGCCTGCGATGGCCGAGTCGGATGCCGATCGACCCCTTCATCCTGCTGCTGCTCGGGACGGTGGGGCTCGCCGCACTCCTCCCCGCGAGAGGCGCGGGCGCCGACGTCGCCTCGGGCGCCTCCACGGCCGCGATCGCTTTCCTCTTCTTCCTCTACGGCGCCCGGCTGTCGACCCGTGAGGCACTGGACGGGTTCAAGCACTGGCGGCTGCACACCACCGTCCTGGCCTGCACCTTCGTCGTCTTCCCGCTGCTAGGCCTGGCCGCCCGCGGTCTCGTCCCGGTGATCCTGACCCACCCCCTCTACCAGGGGCTGCTCTTCCTCACCCTCGTCCCGTCGACCGTCCAGTCGTCGATCGCGTTCACCTCGATCGCGCGCGGCAACGTGCCCGCCGCGATCTGCGCCGGCTCCTTCTCCTCGCTCGCCGGCATCGTCATCACCCCGCTGCTCGCGGCGGCGCTGCTCGGCAGCAGCGGCGGTGGATTCTCCGCCGACTCGCTCCTCAAGATCGTGCTGCAACTCCTGGTGCCGTTCCTGGCCGGGCAGGTGCTGCGGCGCTGGGTCGGTGGGTTCATCACCCGGCACAAGAAGATCCTCGGCTACGTCGACCGCGGCTCGATACTCCTCGTCGTCTACACCGCGTTCAGCGAGGGCATGGTCCAGGGCATCTGGCACCAGGTCAGCGCGGCCCGCCTCGCCGGACTGCTCGCCGTCGAGGCCGTCGTGCTCGCCGTGATGCTCACCCTGACCTGGTACGGCGGCAAGGCGCTGCGCTTCGACCGGGAGGACCGGATCGCCATCCAGTTCGCCGGTTCGAAGAAGTCCCTCGCCTCCGGACTGCCCATGGCCAGCGTCCTGTTCGGCGCCCATGCCTCGCTGGCCGTGCTGCCGCTGATGCTCTTCCACCAGATGCAGTTGATGGTGTGCGCGGTCATCGCCAAGCGCCGCGCCCGCGATCCACTGCCCGAGGTCACCGGGCCGGCGGCCCCAACCGCAGGGTCACGAACCGCGGTCGGTACAGCGACACGTTCCGGTTGAGGTTCAGGGCGGCCGAAGTGGCCGTGGCGTCCAGCCAGTTGACGTCGTAGCTGAGGACGATCCGGCCGTCGTCGCCCAACTCCGTGTGTACCTGCGGGTTGTACGCGGCGACCTGGCCCTGCGGCAGCGGCGGGCTGAAACTCCTCGTCGGTCCGTGCCACGGCCCGGTGGGCGAACACGCCCAGTACGAGGTGACGGTGGTGAGCCCCCGGCTGCCCGCGGCCATCGTGAACAGGACGTACGTCCCGCCGTCCCGCACCACCGAGAACGCGCTGCCCACGCCGGTGCGTCGACCATCCCCGAGCACAGGTCGGGGCCCGGCGCGGGCCGTCCACGCCGAGCCGTCCCAGTACTCCCAGGCGCCCGGCTCCCCGAGCCGTCCCTCCGGCACTCGCGCCACATACGCCGAGGAGGTCGGCCGGGCCGCGGCCTGGGCGTCGTTCCCGCCGAAGACATACGTCCAGCCGCCCACCGCGACCGACGTCGTCCCGAACTGCACACGCTGAGAAGGGTCTTGGACGAGTTGCTGGTCGAAGACCTTCACGATCGACTCCACCCGCAGGTCCGGCAGCGACAGCGTGGCCACCTCCGTCGCGGTCGGCACACCGTAGATCCACGGGTACGGCCCGGCCGTCCGCGTCCACAGCAGCACCCGTACGACCGACTCGGCCGAACCAGGGGAGCGGGGCTCGACGCGGGCCGCCACCGGCCAACGCCACTCGTTCGGGGCCGGATCGGGGAACAGCGGGGCGGGGAGCGTGAGTTGGGGGCGGCCGTCGCGCATCACCACCGCCGAGTTGCGCACCAGCGGCGCGCTGGTGTCCCGCCACGCGTACGACTCGCCGACCGGGTTGGGCGGGGCGTACACCCGGCCGAGATAGGTGTCGGAGAACAGCCACAGCACCCGGCCGTCCGGCAGCCGCACCGAGTGGGTGCCGTCGCCGCCGGTCCAGTCGTCGGCACGGGACTCGTCGTCGCCGTACGCGGCGAAGGAGCCGGTGAGCTTCGCGTCCGGCGACCAGGAGCGCACCGTACGGGCCGTGCACGCGCCGCCGCCCTCCCGGTCGTGGTGCTGGGGGAGGGCGGTGAGCAGCACGGCCGCGAGAACCAGGGTCAGCAACAGGCCGACCCCGGCTCCCCTCCGCTGTCGTGCTCGTCGGTCCTCGGGCACGCCCGGGACGTTAGTGGCTGCCGCTCACATGGTCCATGGGCAGCCACAGGACGGTCCCGGCGGGGGAAGGGTGCGGCGCGGCCAGCTCGTCGTCCGTCAACAACCGTTCCCAGACGTGGACTTCGTCGATCGACCCGGTGAAGTACTGCATGCTGTCCATGCGTTGGCCGATGTGCACACCGAACGGCGAGTTGCGGCTGACCGAGCCCACGATGTCCGCCGTGCTCACCGCCGTACCGTCGACGGACAGCGTCAACTGCCCACCGCCGCGCCGCAGTACGGCTCGATGCCACTGACCGTCGTTGTAGGCGCCGGCGGTGACCACGGACGCGGTGTGGACGGTCGTCGCGCCGACCCGGGTGGTGATCAGCGCCCGGACGTGATTGCCGGCGGGTTCGCCGCGCAGCCAGACCTGCGGCTCGGTGGTGCCGACCCCGCCCATCCACAGGAACGGCTGATCACCCGTCGTGGCGGTGTAGCGGAACCAGAGGGACACCGTGAAGTCCGCTGTCCCCAGGGGGAGTCGGTCGCTGTACGGCAGGCGTACGGCGTCGTCGACACCGTCGAAGGACAGGGAGCCGCCGGAGACGCCGCCGGTCTCCTGGGCGCCGCCGAGGACCGCCGCGCGCCCGGCGTGCGGGGCGAGGTCGGCGGTCGTCGGGTCCGGGCCCCGACGCGGTTGCAGCCAGGCCTCGTCGAAGCGGGCGAAGCGGATCTCGTCGGTGGCGGTCACGGCGCCGCCCTCGTAGAGGAGTCCCACCGTGTCGCCGTCGATGCGCGCCATGTCGGAGTAGCCCGACCAGTCCTTCGTCACGACGGTGCCGCGGTCCACGCTGTCCCAGGTGCGGCCGCCGTCGTAGGAGGACCGGATCATCATCGTGCGGCGGCGGTCGGGGTCGGCGTCGCAGGCCAGCAGGATGCGGGCGCCGACACCGAGCGTCGAGCACTGGACCTGCGGGGCGTACAGGTCGGGCAGGTCGTGGAAGGGCGCGGTCAAGCTGTCGCCGCCGTCGCGGCTGACCGCCTGGGTGCGGTGCCCGAGGTCGGTGCCGTCCTGCTCGCGGCCGCTCACCAGGATCGACCCGTCGGTGCGCTCGGTGAGCGTCACCTCGGACGGCTTTTGCCGCCACGTCCCGTCGGCCGCGATCGGATACGAGTCGGTGGCACCGATCCTCCAGTGGTCGCCGCCGTCGTCGCTCACGATCAGCGCCGCGTTGTTCGCGGTGACCCGACTCCCGTCCCAGGTCTCGGTGTTGACGCCGAACACGAGCCGCCCCTTGTGCCGGCCGCGGGTGAGCTGGATGCCGTGCACGGGTCCGGTCGCGTACCAGGAGTTCCAGTTCGGGGGCCGGATCTCGGCGCTCAGGTCACGCGGCCGCGACCAGGTGAGACCGTCGTCGTCGCTGTACTGAAGGTGCGGGGTGCGGTCGCAGGGGACCGAGCAACCGGCGCCGTCCGTACGGCCCGTGTTGTACGTCTCGGCGAGCAGGACGCGGCCCGTCTCGCGGTCCACGACGGGCGCCGGGTTGCCGTGGGTGTCACCGCCGCCGTGGTTGACGACCCGCAACGGGCTCCAGGTGCGGCCGTCGTCCGTGGAACGCTTGACGACGATGTCGATGTCGGCGGCGTCACCGCAGTTGAGGACCCGGCCCTCGGCGAACGCCAGCAGGGTGCCGTCCTTGGTCTTCACGACGGCCGGGATCCGGAAGCAGGCATAGCCCGCGTCCTGGGGAGCCTTGAAGAGGACCTGCTGCTCGAACTCGGGTGCGGGGGTGGCGGATCGGGCGGTGGCGGCGTGCGCGGGGCTCGGGAGCACGAGCAGCGCGGCCAGGGTGAGTACGGCGGTGAGGGTGGATCTCAGACGTGCGCGAAGACTCGACGGCATGGTGGTGCTACCTGCCCTTCATTCGTCTGGACATCCGGACATCCCACGTCCAACGGGCGCGTCACAGACGTTAGTTGGGGCCTCCGGCGCCTCACAAGAAGCGTGCAGTGCTCGTCGCCCCATAACTTCGCAACGCCGGACGAGTGGTGAGGGACCGTCAGTTGGAGGCGGGACGTCTCAGGGCCGCAGCACGACCTTGCCGAGATTGCTCCGCGACTCGATCGCCTGGTGCGCCTCGGCCGTGTCCGTCAGCGCGAACTCCCCATGCACGGCGGGCTTCAGGGCGCCCTCCGCGAACAGCCGCCACAGCTCCTGGCGCCACCGCTCGTACAACTCCGGCCTCCCGCGCGCGATCCGCGCCATCTGGAACCCGATCACGGACTTCGCGCCCACGAGAAGGTCGTACGCCTGGATCGTCCCGCCACCCGAGCTGTACGCCACGAGCCGCCCACCCGGGACGAGCGCCGCTACGGCCGGGGTGAGCAACTCGCCGCCCACGGCGTCGAGTACGTAGTCGACGGGGTCACCCCAGCCCGGCCGGTCCAGGCGGTCGTAGGTGATCACCTTGTCGGCGCCCAACGCGCGCACGAAGTCACCCTTCACCGGATCGGACACCGCACCCACGACCCGCCCGGCACCCCGCGCCCTCGCCAACTGCACTGCCAGATGGCCGACTCCACTCGCCGCGGCCGTGATCAGCGCGGCCTCGCCGGGTTCGGGTCGGGCCGCGTCCAGCGCGCCCAGGGCCACCAGCCCGCTGCGGACGAGCGCGACCGCGTCGACGGCGGAGGCGGAGTCGGGCACGGGGGAGGCTACGCCCTCCTGGAGGACGGCGAAGTCGGCGTACCCGTGCCCGAAGCAGAGCCCGGTCACCCGCTCGCCCGCACGGAAGCGCGTCACGCCGTGTCCTACGGCGGCCACCTCGCCCGCGATCTCGCCGCCGAGCGGGATCGGCTCGGCCGCCTCGGTGACCTTGCGGACGACGGGCAGGGTGACCCCGATCGCCTCGGTGCGGACGAGGAGTTCGCCGGGGCCCGGTACGGGGAGAGGGGCCTCCTCCAGGAACAGCGGGCCGCCGGTGGACTCGTACCGGACGCGACGCATCGCACCTCCAGAAAGCATGAGAGATCGTCGGAGATCGGCGGGGAATCGTCAGAGATCGGCAGGGATCGTTGGGTGTCCCCATGATATTCACGATTTCATTGGGAAGTCCAACGACTTTTCGCTACGCTGCCCACATGGCCGAAGCACCCCTCCCCGCGATCCGCGCCCTCCCCAGCTGGCTCCTCGGTCGAGCCGCCGCCCGGGGGCGGGCCCTCGTCGCCGACGCGCTGGCGGCCGAGGGGCTGAAGATGTGGCACCACGTGGTGCTCTCCGCCGTCCGTGACCTCGCGCCTGTCGCCCAGGCCGACCTCGGTCGTGGTGTCGGGCTCGACCCGAAGGACCTGGTCGGCGTGCTGAACGACCTCCAGTCCGCCGGCCTGGTCGTACGGGAGCCGGACGCGAAGGACCGCCGTAAGAACGCGGTGTCGCTCACGACCGAAGGCGCGCGGCTGCTGAAGCGGTGCGAGAAGGTGGCCCGTGAGGCCAACGGGCAGCTCCTCGCCCCGCTGTCGGAGGCCGAACGCGCCCAGTTCATGGGCCTGTTGATCCGGATCTCCGGTACGGACGGCTGACGGGAGCTAACGTTCCGTCATGACCCCACCGCAGACTCCCGAACCCCGGCTCGCCCTCGACCCCGAGCGCACCGCCCTGGTCCTCGTCGACCTGATGGACCGCATCGTCGCGCTGCCGCTCGAACCGTACAAGGGCACCGAAGTCCTCGCCGTGGCCGAGGAGTTGGCCGCCGTGTTCCGCTCCGCCGGCGCGCTCGTCGTGCTGATCCGGGTCGAGCGTCCCGGCATCGCCGAGCAGCCCGCCGGCAGTGGACTCGCCGACGGGCTGCTGCGGGAAGGGGACCTGGAGATCGTGAAGCGGACGATCGGGGGCTTCCAGGGCACGGGACTTGAGGAGCGGTTGCGTGAACGGGGCGTCGACACCCTGGTGTTCGGCGGGATCGCCACCAACCTCGGCGTGGAGTCCACCGCGCGTGCCGCCGGCGACCTCGGCCACCGACTCGTCTTCGTCGAAGACGCCATGAGCGCGCTCACCGCGGCCGAGCATCAGGCGTCGGTCAGACTCGACTTCCCGCGGCTTGGGTCGGTGGTGACGGCGGGGGAGGTGCGGTTCGGGGCCGGCGACTGAGGCGGGCGGCCGTGCGGTCAGACGAGGACCGTGCCGCCGTCCACGACCACCGTCGAACCGGTCGTATAGCCGCCGCGCATCAGATACAGATACGCCTCGGCGATGTCCTCCGGCTCGCCCACCCGGCCGACCGGCAGCGACCCGGCGACGGACTCGAACAGTCCGTCCCGGTGCTCGTCGGCCAACTCCCGCCACAGCTCGGTGCGGACCACGCCGGGCGCGACCACGTTGACCCGCAGCGGGGCCAGCTCCAGGGCCAGCGCCCGGGTCAGCGACTCCATCGCCCCGCACAGCGCGGCGGCGACGGTCGTGCCGGGGATCGGCCTGCGTCCGGCGGTGCCCGTGGTCAGGACCACGGAACCGCCCTCCCGGATCGACGGGGCGCCGTACTTCACCGCCGTGTACGCACCCCACAGCCGGGTGTCCAGGAAGGCGCGGGCCCGCCCGAGGTCGGACTCGGCGAGGCTCTCCATCAGCAGCGCCTCACCGGCCGTGTAGACCAGGTGGTCGTAGCCGCCGAGCCCTGCGAAGAAGGCCCGTACCGCCTCCTCGTCGCTCGCGTCGAGCACGTGTCCCTCGGCGTCCTCCGGGAGCCGTTTCAGCGCCGCGTCCACGCTCTCCTGCCGGCGTGAGGCGACGACCACCCGGGCGCCCTCCCGCGCGGCCGCCTCCGCGACCGCGTATCCGATTCCCGCCGTACCGCCGATGACGACGATCCGCTGTCCTCGCAGTCCCATGTCCTGCACCTTTCGGCTTGTGCGCGTTGTTGTGACGCTTCCAGCCTGCGGCCGCCGTCGCCTCGCCGTCCAAGACCTCTTTCGACGGTGGCGATACCCTGAAGGCATCGCCGACGGCGTACGGAAGGGCGGCACCCATGGACCTCGACCTGCGGAAGGTCCGCTACTTCGTGGCGGTGGCCGAGCTGCTGCACTTCGGTCGCGCTGCCGAGCGGTTGCACATCGCGCAGCCGGTGTTGAGCCGTCAGATCCGGTCCCTGGAAAAGGACTTGGACGCCACGCTCTTCGAACGCGACAGCCACGGGGTGACGTTGACGTCGGCCGGGCGGCAACTCCTCGACGACGGGCGGGCGTTGCTCTCCTCGGCGAATGCGACGCGGCGTAGGGTGCATCGGTCCGCGCGCGGGCCGCACCGCCTCGTCGTCGGCTTCCGCGCGGGTGTCGTGATCACCCGCACGCTGCGCGCGTACGGCGCCGCCCACCCCGGCATCGAGGTCAAGGCCCGCCGGGTCGAATGGGACGACCAGGAGCAACTGATCCTCGACGGCACCGTCGACCTCGCCTATCTGCGCCGCCCGATCCGTGAGGAGGGCCTCACACTGCTGCCGCTGTTCACCGAGGCCCGGATCGCGATGCTGCCCGCCGACCACCGCCTCGCTGGCAAGCAGGACCTGGTGCTGGCCGACCTCGACGGCGAGGCCTGGCTGCGGTACGCCCACCCCGGCCCGGACGACGTACCGATCCGCAGCATCGAGGAGAAGTTCGAGGCCGTGGC
Organism: Streptomyces colwelliae; assembly: GCF_048158785.1. Classification (NCBI taxonomy): domain Bacteria; kingdom Bacillati; phylum Actinomycetota; class Actinomycetes; order Kitasatosporales; family Streptomycetaceae; genus Streptomyces; species Streptomyces colwelliae. The sequence continues at coordinate 13,230 of NZ_JBLTJC010000074.1, forward strand.
CTCCGGAGCGGGCATCACCCTGGTCCCCGTCTCCGTCGCCGAGCAGTACTCCCGCCCCGACATCACCTACGTCCCCGTGACCGACGCCGAACCCGACGAGGTGATCCTCGCCTGGGAAGCGGCCCGCCGTTCACCGCTGATCGCGGCGTTCGTGGCGACCGCGCAGGGCTGAGGCGGGGCCCCTGCGGCGCAGGGGGCGCTCCCCGCCGGCCGGGGCCCCGCCGCCGTGACGCGGGGCGAGGGTCTCAGCCCTGGGCGGCCGCGGCCCGCAGGGCGATGCGATCCTCGCCCGCGTACACGTTCATGTTGCTGCCGCGCAGGAAGCCCACCAGGGTCAGGCCCGTCTCCGCCGCGAGGTCCACGGCGAGCGACGAGGGCGCCGACACCGCCGCCAGCACCGGGATTCCCGCCATCACGGCCTTCTGCGCCAGCTCGAAGGAGGCCCGGCCCGACACCAGCAGGATCACCCGGGACAGCGGCAGGTCCCCGTTCTGGAGGGCGCGGCCGACCAGCTTGTCGACCGCGTTGTGCCGGCCCACGTCCTCCCGTACGTCCAACAGCTCGCCCTCCTCGCTGAACAGGGCCGCCGCGTGCAGACCCCCGGTCCGGTCGAAGACCCGCTGGGCCGCGCGCAGCCGGTCGGGGAGGCTCGCGAGCAGCGAGGGCTCGACACGGACCGGGGGAGTGTCGGCGATGGGCCAGCGCGCCGTCGTACGGACCGCGTCCAGGCTCGCCTTGCCGCACAGACCGCACGACGACGTCGTGTACACGTTCCGCTCCAGCGTGATGTCCGGAATCACCACGTCAGGGGCGGTCCGTACGTCCACCACGTTGTACGAGTTCGAACCGTCTACAGTCGCCCCCGCGCAGTACACGATGTTTTGTAGATCGTATGCATTCGCCAGTACACCCTCGCTGACCAGGAACCCGGCCGCGAGCGCGAAGTCGTCGCCGGGGGTGCGCATGGTGATCGCGAGCGGCTTGCCGTTGAGCCGGATCTCCAGGGGTTCCTCGGCGACGAGCGTGTCCGGGCGGCTGGAGACCACGCCGTCCCGGATGCGGATCACCTTGCGTCGTTCCGTGACTCGTCCCATGTCCTGATCAGCCCCGGTTCTGTACGTGCTGGTGGCCGAAACGGCCCTTGCTGCGGAGGGTGCCGTGGGCCACCGGGCCGTCGTACGGCGAGGTGACCTCCACGCTCTCATTGTCCTGCACGCACGAGGTGCGGCCGAAGCCCGCTCCACGGGCACCCCGGCTCCTCATGCGGCACTCCGCAGCGCGAGCAGGTCCGAGATGGCGTGCACGGTGCGCAGGGTGGGCACCTCCACGCCGGTGATCTCCGCCAACTCGACCACGGCCGCGAGGAGTACGTCGAGTTCGAGCGGCTTGCCGCGCTCCAGGTCCTGGAGCGTCGAGGTGCGGTGGTCGCCGACGCGCTCCGCGCCCGCGAGCCGCCGTTCGATGGAGACACCGACCTCGCAGCCCAGGGCCCCGGCGACGGACAGCGTCTCGGTCATCATGATCTCGATGACCTTGCGGGTGCCGCCGTGCAGGCACATCTGCCGCATGGTGGCGCGGGCCAGCGCGCTGATCGGGTTGAAGGAGATGTTGCCGAGCAGCTTGAGCCAGATGTCGTTGCGCAAGTCCGGTTCGACCGGGCACTTCAGCCCGCCCGCCCGCATGGCCTCGCTCAGCGCCAGACAGCGCGCCGAGACGCTCCGGTCGGGCTCGCCGATGGAGAACCGGGTGCCTTCGAGATGCCGGACGACTCCCGGTCCCGCCAGCTCAGTTGCCGCGTAGACGACACAGCCGACGGCCCGTTCGGGCGCGAGCACCGCACTGACCGCGCCGTCCGGGTCCACACTCTCGACGCGCTGCCCGTCGTAGGGGCCGCCGTGCGCGTGGAAGTACCACCAGGGGATGCCGTTCTGGGCCGCCACGACCGCCGTCGTGTCGTGCAGCAGGGGCTCGATCAGCGGCCCGCACGCCGCGTACGAGTTGGCCTTCAGGCCGAGGAGGACGAAGTCGACCGGGCCGATCTCGGCGGGGTCGTCGGTGGCATGGGCGCGGGCGGTGAAGTCACCGCGCGGGCTGAGGACTTGGACGCCGTGCTGCCTCATGGCCGCGAGATGCGGTCCACGGGCGACGAGATGCACATCGGCGCCCGCACGGTGGAGCGCGGCGCCGACGTAGGCGCCGATCGCACCGGCACCGAGGACTGCGACTCTCACTGGAGACTCTCCGTTCGGTCGAGGGAGTACCGCGGAGGTGGTTGCCGCCCGGACAGCGCCGGGCGGACTCGAACAGTGTCGACGGAATATTGTCTACAGTATGGAAGGCGGCCCAGCAAGGGTCCGGGCGTGGACTGTGTACAGAGGACTGTGTACGGGCGATCGGACGGCGATAGCGTCGAGCCCATGATCGTATGGCTCAACGGCACCCACGGCGCGGGCAAGACGACGACCGGCCCGCTCGTGCAGCAACTGCTCCCGGATTCACGGGTGTTCGACGCCGAGAAGGTCGGCGAGACGCTCATGGACATCACGCCGGGACTGCCCGCGACGGACAACTTCCAGCACTGGCCGCCGTGGCGGCCGCTCGTCGTCGAGACCGCCCGCCGCGTGCTCGACTACACCGGCGGCACGCTGGTGATGCCCATGACGGTCCTGGTCGAGCGGTACTGGCGCGAGATCAGCGCGGGCCTCGCCCAACACGCCATTCCGGTACGGCACTTCGTCCTCCACGCCGACCAGGACACCCTCCGCGGGCGCATCGAGGGGGACACCGTCATGGGCCCCTCCACCTTCCGTCTCGCCTACCTGGAGCCCTACGCCGAGGCGGCCCGCACCTGGCTGCACCGTGAGGCCGAGGTCGTCGACACCACCCACCTCACCCCCGCACAGGCCGCCCTGCGGATCGCGGAGTCCGTCCGGAGCTGAGGCCGGCCCGCCACACGAGAACAGGCGCGAGAGCCGGCGCGAGAACAGGAGAGGGCGCGGGCGCGAGGGCAGGCGCGGCAACTCCGCGGCGACCGTTCGGCGCATTCTGCATACCGCTCATCGCATACGGTCGACGCGCCGCCTTCTCAACTCCCTTGCCACTCCCTACCGTCCGGGATCATGAGTCCCCCAGTCGCACCCCCGGCGTGGAGCCGTTGGCTGGTTCCGCCCGCCGCCCTCTCGGTGCACCTCTCCATCGGTCAGGCCTACGCCTGGAGCGTCTTCAAGCCACCGCTCGAATCCTCACTGAACCTCAGCGGCACGCAGAGCGCGCTGCCCTTCCAGCTCGCGATCGTCATGCTCGGCCTGTCGGCCGCGTTCGGCGGCACCCTCGTCGAACGCAACGGTCCGCGCTGGGCGATGACCGTCGCCCTGATCTGCTTCTCCTCCGGCTTCCTGATCTCCGCGCTCGGTGCGGAGACGAAGCAGTTCTGGCTGATCGTCCTCGGCTACGGCTTCGTCGGCGGGATCGGCCTCGGCATCGGCTACATCTCACCGGTCTCGACCCTGATCAAGTGGTTCCCCGACCGGCCCGGCATGGCCACCGGCATCGCCATCATGGGCTTCGGCGGCGGCGCGCTCATCGCCTCCCCGTGGTCGGCCCAGATGCTGAAGTCCTTCGGCTCCGACAACTCCGGCATCGCCCAGTCGTTCCTCGTACTCGGTCTTTCGTATGCGGTATTCATGACACTCGGCGTGTTCCTCGTGCGGGTGCCACGCACCGACAAGCCCGTCGAGAACGCGCCCAGCGTCCTCTCGGGCGTACAGGTCTCGGCGAACAGTGCCGTACGCACCCCGCAGTTCTGGTGCCTGTGGGTCGTCCTGTGCATGAACGTGACCGCGGGCATCGGCATCCTGGAGAAGGCCGCCCCGATGATCACGGACTTCTTCGCGGACACCTCCACCCCCGTCACGGTGTCGGCCGCCGCCGGTTTCGTCGCACTGCTCTCCGCGGCCAACATGGCGGGCCGTATCGGCTGGTCCTCGACCTCCGACCTGATCGGCCGCAAGAACATCTACCGCGTCTACCTCGGCGTCGGCGCGGTCATGTACGCGCTCATCGCACTGTTCGGCGACTCCTCGAAACCGCTGTTCATCCTGTGCGCCCTCGTCATCCTCTCCTTCTACGGCGGCGGATTCGCGACCGTGCCCGCCTACCTGAAGGACCTCTTCGGGACCTACCAGGTCGGCGCGATCCACGGCCGGCTGCTCACCGCATGGTCCCTGGCCGGTGTCCTCGGACCACTGATCGTCAACTGGATCGCCGACCACCAGAAAGCCGCCGGGAAACACGGCGCGTCCCTCTACGACACGTCCTTCATCATCATGATCGGGCTGCTCGTCGTCGGCTTCGTCGCCAACGAACTCGTCCGGCCCGTCAACGTCCGCCACCACATCCCCGCTCCGAGGGAGGCCGCCGATGTCGAACGACACCAGTCAGAGTCCGCCTGACCGGCGACCGCTGATCGCCTTCGCCTGGCTCTGGGTGGGCGCACCACTCGTGTATGGCGTATACGAACTGATCCTCAAGGCGAAGCAGCTGTTCACCGGCTGAATGTTCGGCTAACACCGTCAACCCCGGAACGGATGACGGAAGCCGACAAGCCGGACGGCAGTTTCCTGTGGCATCACCTGCCGTCGTACCCGCGAGTCACTGGCAAGACTGGTGGATCCCGCTACCCAAGGCAACGAGGGGGACCACCCATGAACGGCACGCGGATCGCCGCCGTCGGCCACTACCAGCCCGCCAAGGTACTCACCAACGAGGACCTGGCGGGCATGGTCGACACGAGTCACGAGTGGATCACCTCCCGGGTCGGCATCAAGACCCGCCACATCGCCGGGCCCGACGAACCCGTCGACGAGCTGGCCGCGCACGCCGCCGCCAAGGCCCTCGCCGCCGCGGGCCTGACGCCCGGGGACATCGACCTGGTCCTGGTCGCCACCTCCACGGCCATCGACCGCTCCCCGAACATGGCCGCGCGCGTCGCCGCCCGCCTCGGCATCCCGTCGCCCGCGGCCATGGACGTCAACGTCGTGTGCGCGGGCTTCACGCATGCCCTGGCCACCGCCGACCACGCCGTCCGCGCGGGTGCGGCCACCCGGGCCCTGGTCATCGGCGCCGACAAGATGTCCGAGGTCACCGACTGGACCGACCGTACGACCTGTGTCCTCGTCGGCGACGGAGCGGGGGCCGCCGTCGTCGAGGCCGCCGACGAACCCGGCATCGGACCGGTGCTGTGGGGTTCCGTGCCCGAGATGGGGCACGCGGTACGGATCGAGGGCACGCCCCCGCGGTTCGCGCAGGAGGGCCAGAGCGTCTACCGCTGGGCCACCACCCAGCTCCCGCCGATCGCGCGCAAGGCCTGCGAGAAGGCCGGCCTGACCCCGGCCGACCTCGCCGGCGTCGTCCTCCACCAGGCGAACCTGCGCATCATCGAGCCCCTCGCCGAGAAGATCGGCGCCGTCAACGCGGTCGTCGCCCGCGATGTCGTCCAATCGGGCAACACCTCGGCCGCCAGCATCCCGCTCGCGTTCTCGAAACTCGTCGAACAGGGTGCCGTCCGCACCGGTGACCCCGTCCTGCTGTTCGGCTTCGGCGGGAACCTGTCGTACGCAGGCCAGGTCGTCCGGTGCCCGTGACCTGCGCACCCGCTCAGGTGTGACTCCGGATGTGACGAGGCCGACTCCCGCACCCTCTGGTTACTGTGCGCCGTAGACTGTAGACGATAGACAATCGATACTTGGTCGTACGGCCACTGTCTGCTGGCTACTGTCTGCAAAATGCCGATGTTGCCCAGGAGGGGGACCGCGATGTTGTCGCAAGGACTGCCGCAGGGGTCGGTGCCCAAGCTCGAACGACCGGGCCCGCTGCGCGACCGCGTCTACGAGGCGCTGCTCGAACTCATCACCACGCGTGCCCTACAGCCCGGTCAGCATCTCGTCGAGAGCGAACTCGCCGGGCACCTCGGGGTGTCCCGGCAGCCGGTGCGCGAGGCGTTGCAGCGGCTCAACACCGAGGGCTGGGTCGATCTGCGGCCCGCCCAGGGCGCGTTCGTGCACGAGCCGACGGAGGAGGAGGCCGACCAACTCCTCACCGTACGCACGCTGTTGGAGGCCGAGGCCGCCCGGCTCGCCGCCGCCAACGCGGGCAAGACGGGCATCGCCGTGCTGGAGGAGCTGTGCGCGGAGGGCGAGCGCGCCGTCGACGCCGACGACGTGGACGCCGCCGTCGCGATGAACGCCCGCTTCCACACGAAGATCATGGAGCTGGCCGGCAACGCCGTCCTCGCCGAACTCGCCGCGCAGGTCGACCGTCGGGTCCGCTGGTACTACACGCCGGTGGCCCGTCAGCGCGGCCTGACGTCCTGGATCGAGCACCGCCACCTGATCGACGCGATCGCGGCCCGTGACGAGCTGCGCGCCAGCCTGCTGATGCGTGAACACACCGAGCACACCCGGCGGTCGTACCACGAGCGCGCCAAGTCCTGAGCCTGCGCGGGCTGTTGGCGTAGCGGTGGACCGCGCGCCCGGTACCGGTCGGCGCCGACGTGGCGCGATGGCCCTCCCGACCGGGGAGGGCCACCAGGTTGGCGGACGACAGTGCCGTACGAAGTGCCGTACGAACTGTCAGGCCGCGGGCTGCGGTTGGGGAACCTGGGTCAACTCCCTGTCGCCGCGCCCTGGTTGACGCAGCAGCAGCGCGATCGCCGCCGCCACCATCGAGACGCCGCCGGCCAGTGCGTACGCGCCGTTGTAGCCCCAGGCCGCCACCACCATCGAGCCTAGGCCGCCGCCGAAGAGGCCGCTGACGAGCTTGCCGCTGTACACCAGGCCGTAGTTGGTGGCGTTGAAGTTCTCGCCGAAGTAGTCCGGGGTCAGGGCGGCGAACATCGGATAGAACGCGCCGCCGCCGAAACCGGAGAGGAAGGCGAAGAACAGGAACAGCCACTCGCTGCGCAGATGGCCAGCCCAGATCACGCCGAACTGGGCGAGGCCCAGGACCAGGATGACGAAGACCAGGGTGAGTTTGCGGCCCCACAGGTCGGACAGCCAGCCGACGACCGCGCGGCCGATGCCGTTGATGACGGCCATGATGCCCATCGAGGAGGCCGCCACCAGCGGGCCGAAACCGACGTCCTTGGCGAAGTCGACCTGGAAGGAGATCCCGAAGATCGACACCCCGGCGGTCAGCACGATGGACAGCCACATCAAGGGCAGCATGCCGGTACGGATGGCCTCCTTCGGCGTGAACTGCTTTACGGCGGGCGGGTTCTTGGCGAGGCTCGTCGCGCTCTTGTCGTTGCCGCCGTAGGTCAGCGGGTCGATGTCGGCGGGCCACCAGTTCTTCGGCGGGTCCTTGAAGAAGAACGCGCACCCGAACACCACGATCAGGATGTAACAGCCGATCAGATCCAGGACCCGGTGGTAATTCCCGGTGTCGAAGGCGTAGTTGAAGATGAAGATGAACGGCAGCGAGCCGTAGGCGAAGCCGCCGTTGACGAAGCCGGTGCGGGCGCCCCGCCGTTCGGGGAACCACTTGCCGACCATGTTGATGCAGGTCGCGTAGACCAGGCCCGCGCCTACGCCGCCGATGACGCCGAATCCGATGATCGCCAGCCACACGTTGTCCAGGTGGGACAGGGCGAGGAAGCCGAGGACACACATCACGGAGCCGACGTACATCGCCCTGCGGGCCGACAGGATGCCCTTCTCCCGCATCCAGCCCGCCGGGAAGGCGATGCCGGCCTGGAAGAAGACCCAAATGCTCAGGATCCAGAAGGTGTTGCTCTGCGTCCAGCCGTGCGCGCTGGACAGGGTGTCCTCCGCGGAGCCGTACGCGTACTCGAAGACACTGATCGCCATCATGGCGATCCACGGCAGATAGATCATGATCTTGCGGGAGTGGCCGAGGATGTCGCGGTCGGTCTCGCCGACGCGGTAGACGCGGCCGTGGGCGTCGGTCACTTCACGGTAGGGACGGTTCGCGGCGCCGGATTCGTTCGTGGTGATGGGATCTGCGGTCATGTCACGCCATCTCCTCGCCGAGCGGGTGCGGGTTGGGGGCGATGCGCCGGGCGCTGGGCCTGCCCGGAGCCTTGAGGAAGATCGCCAGCACCGCGGAGGCCAGGCCCACGGAACCGGCCAGGACGAACGCGCCGTGGTAGTCCCACTCACCGACGACGACCGCGCCCAGACCGGAGCCGACGAGCCCCGAGATCAGCTTCGAGCTGTAGACCATCCCGTAGTTGCTGGCGTTGTTGTTCTCACCGAAGTAGTCGGCCGTCATGGCCGCGAACAGCGGGAAGATCGCCCCGCCGCCGAAACCCGAGACCATGGAGCAGAACAGGAAGAACGGCATGCTGCCCATCTGGCCCGAGACCAGCACGCCGAACTGCGCGCTGCCGAGCACGAGGCACACGATGATCAGCGTGTGGCGGCGGCCGTAGCGGTCGGAGATCCAGCCGATGACACCGCGCCCGGTGCCGTTGACGATCGCCTTCAGGGACATCGCCGTGGCCACGATCCCGCCCGCGAAGCCCATGTCCTTGCCGAACGGCACCTGGAAGGCGATGCCGAAGATGTTGATACCGGCCGTGCACAGCAGACAGAACCACATCATCCAGAGCACGGGGGTACGGGCGGCCTCCTTGGGGGTGTACTGCTTGATCGCCGGCGGGTTCTTCTCCAACGCCCGCCGGACCTTGGGGTCTTGGGTCGTCAGAAGCGGATCGACGTGCGCGGGCCACCAGTTCTTCGGCGGATCACGGAAGAACCAGCCCGCCGACGCCACCACCAGACACAGTCCGATGCCGACCAGGCTGAGCAGCACCTTGTAGTTGCCGAGATTCAGCACCGAGGTGAACAGGAACACGAACGGCACGGACCCGTAGGCGAATCCGCCGTTGACGAAGCCCGTCTTGCCGCCCTTGCGCTCCGGATACCACTTGCCGACCATGTTCACGCACGTCGCGTACACAAGACCGGCGCCGATACCGCTGCACATGCCGAAGCCGAAGTAGGCGACGAGCACGTTCGGCGCGAACGCCAGCGCCAGATAGCCCAGCAACGTGCCCACCGCGCCGATCAACATGGCCGTACGGGCCGGGAGTCTGCCGCTCTCGCGCAACTGCCCGGCCGGGAAGGCCACGGCCGCCTGGAAAAACACCCAGACGCCCATCAGCCAGAAGATGTGTCCGCTGTTCCACAGATGCGCGTCGTGGAGCGTCTCCTCCGCCGACGTGAACGCGTACTCGGCGGAGCTGATGCCCATCATGCCCACCCAGGGCAGGACGACCATCCACTTGCGCGCCCGGCCCATGATGTCGACATCGGATTCACCGATGCGGTACACACGGCCGTGACGGTCCGTCACCTCCCTGTAGGGGGCGGACATTGGGTAGTCCGTTGTTGCCATCGCTCAGTGCCCCTCGCGTCGAAAGTTCTGGCCAGCGCCCCCTGTCCAATGCCTTTCGCGTGCGCACGGGTCCCCGGGGCCGGCCGACCGCACTGTCGGCCGGCCCCGCGTCGACTCACGTCATGAACCACCGCCCAACAACCCTGCGGCGCGCGCCCATTGGTACTTCGCGCCGAGCACGGCCACCGGCTTCTCCGTCGTGTACGGATACGCCACGACCCCGCGCTCGTACAGGTACTGGCAGGCCTCCTCGACCTCGACGTCACCCGCGAGAGACGCCACCACCGGCTTCTCGATCCCGCGCTCCCTGAACTCGGCGACCACGCGCGCGGTGAGCTCCGCGAAGACCATCGGGGGAGTGACGATGGTGTGCCAGTAACCCAGGACCAGCGCGTGGATCCGCGGGTCCTCCAGGCCGAGCCGGATCGTCGCCTCGTACGTCGACGGCGGCTCGCCCCCGGTGATGTCGACCGGGTTGCCCGCGGCCCCGAACGGCGGGATGAACTCCCGGAAGGACGCGTCCAGATCGGGCGGAATCTCCATCAGGGAAAGGCCGTTGTCGGTCACCGCGTCGGAGAGGAGCACGCCACTGCCGCCGGCGCCGGTGATGATGACGACGTTGTCTCCCTTGGGAGTCGGCAGCACGGGCAGGCCGCGCGCGTACTCCAGCATGTCGTTCAGCCCGGGGGCACGGATGACTCCGGCCTGCTTCAGGATGTCGCTGTACACGGCGTCGTCGCCGGCCAGCGCGCCCGTGTGCGACCCGGCGGCCTTCGCGCCCGCCGCCGTACGACCCGCCTTGAGGACCACAACAGGCTTACGGGGTACGGTCTTTCGGGCCGCCTCGACGAACGCGCGACCGTCCTTGAGGTCCTCCAGGTGCATCGCGATGCACTCGGTGTGCGGGTCCTCCCCGAACCAGGTCAGCAGGTCGTCCTCGTCCAGGTCCGACTTGTTGCCGAGCCCGACGATCGCAGACACCCCTGTCTTCGTGGTCCGCGCGAACCCCAGGATGGCCATCCCGATGCCACCGGACTGCGAGGTCAGCGCCACCCCGCCCTTCACGTCGTACGGCGTGCAGAACGTGGCGCACAGATCCTGCCAGGTCGAGTAGTAGCCGTAGATGTTCGGCCCGAGGAGGCGGACGCCATAGCGCTCGGCGATCGCCACGATCTCGTCCTGGAGCGCGACTTCGCCGGTCTCGGCGAACCCGGAGGGGATGAGGACGGCGTTGGGGATGTTCTTGCGCCCCACCTCCTCCAGTGCCGCTGCCACGAACTTGGCGGGAATGGCGAAGACGGCCACATCCACCTCACCGGGAACGTCCGTGACACTCTTGTACGCCTTGCGGCCGAGGATGTCATCGGCCTTGGGGTTCACCGGGTGGATCTCGCCGGCGAAGCCGCCGTCGACGAGGTTGCGCATCACCGAGTTGCCGATCTTGCCCTGCTCGTTCGAGGCACCGATCACGGCGACCGAGGCCGGCTCCATCAACCGGCGCATCGTCGTCAGGATTTCGTCGCGTGTATACCGTCGACGGGCTACCGGCTGCGACTCGGCGAGGATCACGCGGATGTCCGCCGCGACCGCGCCCTCCGGCGTCGCGATCACCGGGTTCAGGTCCACCTCGGCGATCTCCGGGAAATCCGCGACCAGTTGGGACACCCGGCGGATCTGCTCGGCGACCGCCCACCGGTCGACGGCCGGCGCGCCGCGCACCCCGCGCAGGATCTCCGCCGCCCGGATCGAGTCCAGCATCGACAACGCCTCGTCCGGGGTCACGGGAGCGAGCCGGAACGTCACGTCCTTCAGCACCTCGACCAGCACCCCGCCGAGCCCGAACGCGACCACCTTCCCGAACGTCGGGTCGGTCACGGCGCCGACGATGACCTCTTGCCCCTGAGGCAGCAACTCCTGTACCTGGACGCCTTCGATGCGGGCGTCGGCGTCGTACGCCCGCGCGTTGTCGACGATCCTGTGGAACGCGGCCCGTACGTCCGCCGCGCCCTCGACCCCGACGATGACTCCGCCGGCGTCGGTCTTGTGCAGGATGTCGGGGGACACGATCTTCATCACGACGGGCCCGCCGAACCGCGCCGCGAACGCCACGGCCTCGTCGACGTCCGTCGCCAACTCCTCACCCGGTACGGCGATCCCGTACGCGTCGGCGATCACCTTGCCCTCGGGTGCGGTCAGCGCGAGGCGCCCCTCGGCCCGCACGGAGTCGAGCAGGGCGCGCACCTTCAGCACCCGGTCCTCTGCCATCACGTCAGATCACCCCGTTCGACTTGAGGAGGCGCAACTCTTCGTCGCCGAGACCGAGTTCGCCGATGTAGACCTCTTCGTTGTGCTCGCCGAGCAGCGGTGAACTGGTCACGTCCACGGGGGAGTCGGAGAGTTTCAGCGGGCTGCCGACGGTGACGAACTCGCCGCGCTCGGGGTGCGGCACCGTCACGACCATCTCGTTGGCGACCAGCGACTCGTCCTCGATGATCTCCCTGGTCGAGAGGATCGGCCCGCACGGGATGTTGTGGGCGTTGAGCCGCTCCAGCACCTCCCACTTGGGCAGCGTGGAGGACCACTCCTCGATCAGCTGGAACATCTTGGAGAGCTGCGGCAACCGGGCCTCCGGCGTGGCCCATTCGGGGTCCTCGGCCAGCTCGGGCCGGCCGATCAGCTCGGTGAGCGGCCTCCAGCCGACCGGCTGCACGATGACGTACACGTAGTCGTTCGGGCCGCCCGGCGCGCACTTGACCGCCCAGCCGGGCTGACCGCCGCCGGACGCGTTGCCCGAGCGGGGCACCTCGTCGCCGAAGTCCTCGTTCGGGTACTCGGCGAGCGGCCCGTGCGCCAGGCGCTGCTGGTCGCGCAGCTTCACCCGGCACAGGTTCAGCACGGCGTGCTGCATGGCGACGTTGACCCGCTGACCGCGGCCGGTGCTCTCGCGCTGGAACAGTGCCGCCAGTATCCCGGCTACTGTATGCACTCCTGTGCCGGAGTCACCGATCTGAGCGCCCGTGGCCAGCGGCGGCCCGTCCTCGAAGCCGGTGGTCGACATCGACCCGCCCATCGCCTGCGCGACCACCTCGTACGCCTTGAAGTTGGTGTACGGGCCGTCCCCGAAGCCCTTGATGGACGCATACACGATCCGGGGATTGATCTCCTGTATGCGATCCCAGGTGAACCCCATACGGTCGACCGCGCCAGGCCCGAAGTTCTCGACCATGACGTCGGAGCGCCGGATCAGCTCGGTGAGGATCTGCTTGCCGCGCTCGGTCTTCGTGTTGAGGGTGATGCTCCGCTTGTTGCAGTTGAGCATCGTGAAGTAGAGGGAGTCGACGTCCGGGAGATCGCGCAGCTGCTTGCGCGTGATGTCACCGGTCGGCGCCTCCAGCTTGACGACGTCGGCGCCGAGCCAGGCGAGGAGTTGGGTGGCGGAGGGGCCGGACTGGACGTGCGTCATGTCGAGGACGCGGATGCCTTCAAGTGCCCTGGCGGTCATGGCCGTTCACCTCACTTGTACATCGTCTGGTTCATGGTTCCGGGGGCGTACGCGTCCGGGTCGACCCAGACGTTGATCAGCGACGGCTTGCCCGACTCGCGGGCGCGTCGCAGCGCGGGGCCGATGTCGGCGGGGTCGCGGACCTCCTCGCCGTAACCGCCCAGCATCTGGGCGAACTTGTCGTAGTGGACGTCGCCGAGGGTGTTGCCGACCCGCTCACGCTCCAGGCCGTACTTGGCTGCCTGGCCGTAACGGATCTGGTTCATCGAGGAGTTGTTGCCGACGATGCCGACGAAGGGGAGGTCGTAGCGGACGAGGGTCTCGAAGTCCCAGCCGGTGAGGGAGAACGCGCCGTCGCCGAACAGGGCCACGACCTCCTTGTCCGGTCGCGCCTGCTTGGCGGCCAGCACGAAGGGGATGCCGACGCCGAGGGTGCCGAGGGGGCCCGGATCCATCCAGTGGCCGGGCGACTTGGGCTGCACGACCTGACCGGAGAAGGTGACGATGTCGCCGCCGTCGCCGATGTAGATGGAGTCCTCGGTGAGGAAGTCGTTGATCTCGCTGACCAGACGGTACGGGTGGATCGGTGAGGCGTTCGACCTCAGGCTGGGCAACCGCTTCTCGATCGCGGCCTGTTCGGCGGCGCGCAGCTCGTCGAGCCACTCCTTGCGCCTCGACGCACCACCGTTGATGCGCCCGGAAGCGGCCTCGGTGACCGACTTCAGCACGAGCCCTGCGTCGCCGACGATGCCGAGGTCGATGTCGCGGTTCTTGCCGACGGTGCGGTAGTCGAGGTCGATCTGCACGACGGTCGCGTCCGGCGACAGCCGCTTGCCGTAGCCCATGCGGAAGTCGAAGGGCGTGCCGACGATGACGATGACGTCGGCGTTGGAGAAGGCGTACCGGCGCGACAGTTGGAAGTGGTGCGGGTCGCCGGGCGGGAGGGTGCCGCGCCCCGCGCCGTTCATGTACGCGGGGATGTTGAGGGTGCGGACGAGGCCGATGGCCGCCTCGGCGCCGCGAGTTGTCCACACCTGGCTGCCCAACAGGATCGCCGGCTTCTCGGCGTGGACCAGCAGGTCGGCGAGCTTCTCGATCGCCTCGGGGTCGCCGGCCGAGCGGGTCGAGGCGCGGTAGGCGCCGGGCTTCGGCACCCTCGCCTTGCTCACCGGCACCTTGGCGTCGAGGACATCGCGCGGGATCTCCAGGAAGGAGGGGCCGGGCGCGCCGTGGTAGCACTCGCGGAACGCCATCGACACCATGTCGGCGGCGCGCGCCGTGTCCGGCACCGTCGCCGCGAACTTGGTGATCGGCGTCATCATGTCGACGTGCGGCAGGTCCTGGAGGGACCCCATCTTGTGCTGGGTCAGGGCCCCTTGACCGCCGATCAGCAGCATCGGTGACTCGGCGCGGAAGGCGTTGGCGACGCCGGTGACGGCGTCGGTCGTACCGGGACCCGCGGTGACCACCGCGCACCCCGGCCTGCCGGTGATCCGCGCGTAACCGTCCGCCGCGTGGGCTGCCACCTGTTCGTGGCGTACGTCGACGACTTCTATGCCCTCGTCGACGCAGCCGTCGTAGATGTCGATGATGTGGCCGCCGCACAGGGTGTAGATGCGGTCGACCCCCTCGGCCTTCAGGGCTTTGGCGACGAGATGACCACCGGAAATCACGTCCTGGGTGTCGTCGGGCATGGCGAAGTCCTGTCCCTTCGTAGGGGGTTGGAAGGCTCTCGCGGTACATTGCATACAGTCGACGAATACTGTATGAACCTTGTTATCCCGCATCCGGTGGGTGGTGTCCAGGGGGCGTGCGGCACTTTTCGGGGGACGGGGGGTCGCTCCCCGGACAGACACAGCAGCGAGGAGCTCGGATGGATCTGTACGAGCACCAGGCAAGGGAACTCTTCGAGGAACACGGCATCCTGGTGCCCCGGGCCGAGGTCACCGCCTCGTCCAAGGAGGCGCGGGAGATCGCCCGCAGGCTGGGCGGACGCGTCGTGGTGAAGGCGCAGGTCAAGACCGGTGGGCGAGGCAAGGCGGGCGGAGTGAAGTTCGCCGCCGACCCGGCCGCCGCCGAGCTGACGGCACGGCAGATCCTCGGCATGGACATCAAGGGCCACAGGGTCGGCAAGGTGATGCTGGCCCAACCCGTCGACATCGAGAGCGAGTTCTACGTCTCCTACGTCCTCGACCGCGCGGCCGGCCGCTTCCTCGCGATCGCGTCCGCGGAGGGCGGTATGGAGATCGAGGAGATCGCCGCCCGTCGACCGGAGGCAGTCGCCCGTATACACATCGACCCCGTCGAGGGCGTCACCTCGGCGAAGGCGGGCGAGATCGCCGAGGCGGCCGGACTGCCGCCGCAGGCCGTCGACGTCCTCGTACGGCTGTGGGAGGTGCTGGTCCGCGAGGACGCCGTACTGGTCGAGGTCAACCCGCTCGTGCGGACGAAGCAGGGGCGGATCCTCGCTCTCGACGGCAAGGTGACGCTCGACGACAACGCCCGCTTCCGGCAGGCGCGTTGGGGTGCCGAGGGTGCGGCGCACGACGATCCGCTCGAGGCGGCGGCCGCCGCGAAGGGGCTCAACTACGTCAAGCTCGACGGCGAGGTCGGCGTCATCGGCAATGGTGCGGGCCTGGTGATGTCGACGCTCGACGTGGTCGCAGGCTGCGGAGCCCGCCCCGCCAACTTCCTCGACATCGGCGGCGGGGCGTCGGCCCAGATCATGGCCGACGGCCTGTCCGTCATCCTCTCCGACCCGGCCGTGAAGTCGGTGTTCGTCAACGTCTTCGGCGGGATCACCGCGTGCGACGCGGTGGCCGACGGCATCGTACGGGCCCTGGAATCCGTCCAGTTGACCAAGCCGCTGGTCGTCCGGCTCGACGGCAACAACGCGGCCCGCGGGCGAGCCATCCTCGACGGGCACGCGCATCCGCTGGTCCAGCAGGCCACCACCATGGACGGCGCCGCCCGTCGCGCCGCCGACCTCGCCAACGCACGCTAAGGAGCCGGGACATGGCGATCTACCTCACCAAGGAGAGCAAGGTCCTCGTCCAGGGCATGACCGGCGGCGAGGGCATGAAGCACACCCGCCGCATGCTCGCGGCCGGCACGAACGTCGTCGGCGGCGTCAACCCGCGCAAGGCCGGCCGCACCGTCGACTTCGACGACCGGGCCGTCCCGGTCTTCGGGTCGGTCGCCGACGGTATGCGGTCGACGGGAGCCGATGTCAGCGTCGTGTTCGTGCCGCCCGCCTTCGCCAAGGCGGCGGTGATCGAGGCCGCCGACGCGGGCATCGGCCTCGCGGTCGTCATCACCGAGGGCATCCCGGTCCACGACTCGGTCGCCTTCACGGCGTACGCGCGCTCCAAGGGCACCCGGGTTATCGGCCCCAACTGCCCCGGCCTCATCACCCCAGGCCAGGCCGATGCGGGCATCATCCCCGCCGACATCACCAAGCCGGGCCGTATCGGCCTGGTGTCCAAGTCGGGCACCCTCACCTACCAACTCATGTACGAACTACGGGACATCGGCTTCTCGACGTGCGTCGGCATCGGCGGAGACCCCGTCGTCGGCACGAGCCACATCGACTGCCTCGCCGCGTTCCAGGACGACCCCGACACCGAACTCGTCGTCCTCATCGGGGAGATCGGCGGTGACGCGGAGGAACGTGCCGCCGCCTATATCCGCGATCACGTCACCAAGCCGGTCGTCGGCTACATCGCCGGCTTCACCGCACCCGAGGGCAAGACGATGGGCCACGCGGGCGCCATCGTGTCGGGCTCCTCCGGCACGGCGTCGGCGAAGAAGGCGGCGCTGGAGGCCGTAGGAGTGAAGGTCGGAAGCACGCCGACGGAGACCGCCCGGCTGGTGTTGGACCGGTTGAATCTCCTGTAGGCGGCACTCGACCCCAGCCCGCAAGGGGCACGTGACGTCACTCATAGTCGATGTGCCGTGACTGTTGTGCTCCTTCGAGCGCAACTAGCTTCATCTGTACGACAGTTCGTACGTTGGACCGTTCCTGCCTCACCCCGCCCCGACTGTGCACCGAGAGCGGAGCAGAAGCATGGCATCAACCCTCACGCCCGGTTCCACCCCCACCTCCACGCCCACTCACATCACCCCGACCCTCAAGGCGGGCACGTCCTGGAGTGACGCCTGGCGGCGTTGCCTCGCCGTCGCGCCCGAGGCGTTCCAGGACGACCGTGTCCTCAACCTCTGGAACGCGGCCTGGCAGCGGGACGGCGAGGCGCTGCCCGCCACCAGTCCCGTCGACGGCAGCCCCATCGCCGGCCCGCCCCGCTTGGACCGGTCCACCGCCCGCCGGGCCGTACGTGCCTCCCTCGACCAGCACCGCGCCTGGCGCCACGTCCCGCTCGATGAGCGGCGTGCCCGTGTCGCCGCCACGCTGGACGCCCTGACCGAGCACCGCGAACTCCTCGCGCTGCTGCTGGTCTGGGAGATCGGCAAGCCCTGGCGGCTCGCGCAGGCGGACGTGGACCGGTCCATCGACGGCGTGCGCTGGTACGTCGACGGCATCGAGCCGATGCTCGCCGGCCGCACCCCGCTGGACGGCCCGGTGTCCAACATCGCGAGCTGGAACTACCCGATGAGCGTCCTCGTCCACGCCATGCTCGTGCAGGCGCTGGCGGGCAACGCGGTCATCGCCAAGACCCCGACCGACGGCGGCGTCGCCTGCCTCACCCTCGCCGCGGCGCTCGCCGCTCGCGAGGGGATCCCCGTCACCCTCGTCAGCGGCAGCGGAGGCGAGCTGTCGGAGGCGCTGGTCCGCGCGCCCGAGATCGGCTGCGTCTCCTTCGTCGGAGGCCGCGACACCGGGGCCGCGGTGGCCACGGCCGTAGCCGACCTCGGCAAGCGGCACATCCTCGAACAGGAAGGACTCAACACCTGGGGCATCTGGAACCACACGGACTGGGACACCCTCACCGCGGTCATCCCCAAGCTCTTCGACTACGGCAAGCAGCGCTGCACGGCGTATCCGCGCTTCGTCGTCCAGCGCGAGCTGTTCGACGAGTTCCTCACGGCCTACCTCCCGGCGGTCCGAACTCTCCGCGTCGGCCACCCACTTGCGGTCCGGCACGCCCAAGACCCGTATCCGGAACTGGACTTCGGACCCGTGATCAACGCGGCCAAGGCCAAGGAACTCCACGACCAGGTGGCCGAGGCGATCGACCGCGGCGCCGTACCGCTCCACCGCGGCAGGCTGTCCGAGGCCAACTTCCTTCCAGGGCGGGACACTTCGGCGTACGTCCGCCCCGTCACGCTCCTCAACCCGCCGCCGTCGTCCCCGCTGCACCACGCGGAACCGTTCGGCCCGGTCGACACCATCGTCCTGGTCGACACGGAGGCGGAGCTGCTGGCCGCGATGAACGCGTCCAACGGCGCGCTGGTCGCCACCCTGTCCACCGACGACCGGGCGACCTACGACCGACTGGCCCCGCAGATCCGCGCGTTCAAGGTCGGCCACGGCACACCACGCTCCCGCGGCGACCGCGAGGAACTGTTCGGCGGCTTCGGCGCGTCCTGGCGCGGCGCCTTCGTCGGCGGCGAACTCCTCATCCGCGCGGTGACACACGGGCCGGTGGGGGAGCGGCTGCCCGGGAACTTCCCGGAGTACCAGCTCATGCCGTGACCTACGGCCGGGCGGCGCTCGCGTCCACCGAGTGCCGCCCGGCGATCACCTCCCCGGTCGGCGTGATCCCACCGAGGCCGCGCCCTGCTGGTGGCGGCCCTCGAAGGCGAGGGCGTCCCGGGTCCGCGCGTCCCCATACAGTCGACGGATGGCGAACGATCAGCAGCCCGCGCCCCTGGAGTCCCGGCTCGGTTACCTCCTCAAGCACGCCCAGGCCAGACTGGCCAGGACATCGGCGGAGGCGCTGGCATCGCACGGGGTGGACGGTCATGAGCTGGCCGTACTGGTGGTGCTCTCGGCGGGGGAGCCTTTGTCACAGGTCGAGGCCGCCGGGCGGCTCGGGGTCGACCGCACCACGATGGTGTCCCTGATCGACGGTCTGGAGGACCACGGTCTGGTCGAGCGGCGCCGCAGCCCGCAGGACCGCCGTAAGAACATCGTCGAACTGACGCCGGAGGGTCGGGACTGCCTGCGCCAGGCGGAGAAGGCCCGTCGTGCGGCGGAGCGCCGTTTCCTCGCTCCGCTGGACGAGGAGACGGCGGCGTCACTCGTACGGGCACTGCGGACACTGGTGCTCACGGAGCGGGCGTGAGGGGGTGGCGGAGTGGCGGAATCCGGCCTGTGCGCGTAGCCGGTCGTTCACCCGTGGTGGCGGTTCTCCGCAGGTCGCGGGCCTTCCGCGACCGGCTCTCCCAGGGGTGGATATGCAGGTGAAAGGCGCTCCGAAAGCTTGGTATTGTTGTCCATGTCGCCGCGGGGAACACCCCCGGCCAGGCGGCAGACACCTGGTCCGGGTGGCGGAATGGCAGACGCGCTAGCTTGAGGTGCTAGTGCCCTTTAACGGGCGTGGGGGTTCAAGTCCCCCCTCGGACACCAGTACCAGTAACCAGTAGAGACCCCAGTTGATCTGGGGTCTTTCTGTTTCTCGGGCCGTGGCGCGACCGACCGTGTGACCAACAGCGGGCAGATCCCCAGGTCGGACGATTGTCAGTGGCGGCGGCTAGCGTGCGCCTCCATGAACGACGACCAGCAGAAGTCGACGACGGCTCAACCTTTCCGCCCCGAGGCCCCGCAGAGCGCGGCCCTTCCCGGGCGGCCGGAAGTCGATGCGAAGCCGAAGGGCATCGCGCTGTATCACGACATGCGGGTCGAGGAGGACTTCACCAAGTGCGCCACCCGCCTCTTCTCGATCCTCAAAAAGGCCGCTGCGACCAGCCCTGGCGCCCCGCGCTACGTCTACCTCGACATCCAGGGGCACCGCGACGCCGCCGGTGACTACGACGCCGATGTCCTGGAGGTCATCCACGATTTCCTGCTGGGGTTCCTCGGCCCGTATCTCACGGAGATCAGTACACCGCTCTTCCACGTGAGGAACCCCGAGCCGCAACGCGAGGACATCCCTGACCTCTTCACCGTACGAGACCCCGACCGTGAACACTCCTACGACCACCGTGAGCTGCGCGTACGCAACCGGGACAGCAGTCCTGACGGGCGCCGGTCCAGGCCTCCGGTCCGGGCCATCGCCGACTACCTCGGTCTCGACGAGCCGATCTGTCTGATCTGCTGGCAGGCGCCGGTGGAGAGGGCCCATGTGGTCCCGGAGTCGCTCGGCGGCTCCAACGACGTGCGCAATTTCGCACTCCTCTGCCCACGCCACCACCGTGAGGCGCCCGATGTCGCGGACGCCGAGGCCTTCTGGTCCTGGGTCGACTACGCCTGTGAGCGCGACGGCCATATGAAATGGGAGGGCGTGGACCCGGAGACGCTGGCGACGGCGGAACGCGTCGGCCTGCACATCGAGACGCGCGGATCGGTGCGGAAGAGCCTGCGCCATTTCGACCGGGTCCGTGACGAACTCGTGCGTCATTACGGCTGGTGCCCGGAGGACTTCGCCGGCGGCTACCACTGGGGAGCGCTGATGGACGAGTTCCACACCGTGATGGACTCGGCGACCAGCACTCACTTCAACGTCTCCAAGAAGGCATCCACCGAGGCATGGGCCTTCGAAGTCGCCCGCAGACGCCTGAGGGACGGAGATACGCAGCAGGGGGCGGCCGGCAGTGACCGGTCGGCGGTGTCGAACCGCCCGTCTGTTGACCTGGCGGAACGGACGGTGCGCAAGTCGCCCCGCAGCGATGGTGCGCAGAGCCTGGTCGACGCCGCGCGGCGGGCCGACATCGCGATCGAGGCGGCGGCACTCGTGCGCGACATCATCGGTTCGGCGGGGGTGTCCAGTGCGGAGGATGTGCTGCGGGGCATCAAGGAGGAGGTGGCGGACCGTACCGCGCAATTCGAGCGGCTGAACGATGAGTTGATGGGGCACACGGCCTGCCGGTACTGCGGCCACGCCATCGCCCGGATCGGGGACGCTCCCTGGCGCCACAGCGCTGCGGCACCCATGTCCCGTGGCTGCCGGGCCGCGAGTTTCGACCGGGACGGCACTTGGGACGATTCCCTCGACCGGGTGTGGAAGGCAACCCCACCGAAGACATATCGGTGAGCTGTCCGCACCCACCACGAGCTCGGCCTGACGGAAGCATCGACCTGCGCCGCGACCGGAGCCCAATAGCCCAGCCACGGCGCATTGGTGACGCTGTGTCAACTCGGGTAGGTGCCCGTGCCGGTGTGCTCAGCCGAGGGTGAAGTCGTCGGCGGTGACGTTGGACTGGCCGTACCAGCCGTGGACGTAGACGGTGACCGCTCCGCTGCTGCCGGTGGTGAAGCTCACCTTGAGCTGGTTCCAACTCGCGCTGTTCGACCAGGAGGTGCCGGAGGCGCCGCCGGTGACTCCGATGTAGGCGTACGGTCCCTGGACCCAGGCGGTCAGCGTGTAGGCGGTGTTGGGGGACAGGCTGACGTTCTGGTCGCACTCGCCGGTGCTGCCGGCGCTCGGGGCGACCTGGAGGCTGTGGCTGCCGCTGTGGACCGGGGTGGAGACCACCGCGCTGCCGCCCGTGCAGGTCCACGGGCTCAGACTGCCGGTTTCGAAGCCGGAGTTGGTCAGTGAGCCCCCGCCTCCTCCTCCGCCGCCTCCGGTGGTCGTGACCGTGAGGGTGTAGGTCGCGCTGTGGCTGCCGGTCGCGGCCGTACCGGTGACGGTTATGGGGTACGTGCCCGCGGCGACGGACGAACCGACCGTCGCCGTCAGCGTCGAACTGCCTCCGGATGTAACGGAGTTGGGGCTGAACGAGACGCTGACTCCGGAAGGCGCGCCGGACGCGGCGAGGCCGACGGACTCGGCGCTGCCGGAGGTCACGGCGGTGGAGACGGCCGCGGTCGCCGAACCGCCCTGGGTGACCGAGGCGGAGCCCGGCGACAGGGACAGGGAGAAGTCGCTGGTGGTGCCTCCGCCGCCGCCCGAGCTGCCCTCGTAGGGCACGAACGCGTCGGTGAACGCGAGGCTGTTCTGGCTGATCTCGCTACAGGTGGGAAGGGAGTTGGCGCTTCCGCCGCAGGCCTGGTCCCGGGTGATCGCCCAGAATGCCAGGCGCCCGACACCGTTCTGCGCGGCGAAGCTCTCCACCGTCTGGGCATCGGCCAGGGTGAAGGTGGAACCGTCGTCGTTCTTGCCGATCATCGGTGTGATGCCGAGGTTGGCGTAGGTGTAACCGGAGTCGACGGACTGCATCTGCGCCAGCGTGGCCCTGGCCGCGGAGAGCGCGCCCTGACCCATCTCCGTGCCGGTGCCGGCGTAGTAGTCCATGGCCATGATGTTGACCACGTCGATCTTGATGCCCGCGTTCTTGGCGGCCTTGAGGATGTTGACGCCGTCGCCGGTCAGTCCGCTCGTCAGTACCGGCAGGGTCATTGAGAACTGCAGGTTCGGGTTGGACGCCTTGAGGTCCTTCATCGCCTGCATCTGGCGGGCCGCGGCCGCGGTGTCCGCGATGGCGGCGCCCTCGATGTCGAAGTCGAGCTGGGTGACGCCGTAGTCGTTGATGATGGCCTGGTACCCGGCGTCGATGCTGCTCTGGGTGGAGCACGTCCACGCGAGCGGTTCGCCGCTGGCCCCGCCGGAGGAGATGATCACGGAGGCGCCTTCGGCCTTCGCCCTGGCGATCTCGGGGTCGGTGTAGGAGTCGTTGCCGATGGGGAGCGTGTCGCCCCAGATCTGGTTGCAGCCGACGCCGAGCACGAAGGCCGCGGTGTAGGCCTTGAGCTTGTGTCCGGTGATGGCGGTGTCGAGCAGGCCTTCCTGGCTGTTCGACATGTCGACGTAGGGGGCCACGGAGTAGACGCTGCTCGCCGCGGCGCTGCTTGCGGGGGCCAGGGCGATGGTGACGCCGGTGGCCGAGAGCGCGAGGGCGGCCACGGAAGCCGCGAATCTTGCCAGGCGCATGACAGTTCCCCTTTCGGGGGTGCCGGGTTGCCCGTCGGGGCGGGGTGGTGGAG
>NZ_JBLTJC010000075.1:0-35539 GCF_048158785.1 Streptomyces colwelliae
AACCCACCCCCCTCCGAACAAAGGCCGCCCCGACGCAGTGGCCCCGGCAACCGCAACCAGCTCACCCCAGGACTACTCCACGGAAAGGACGCACTTCCATGAGCACATGGATCACCACAGCGCTCGGCAGGCGCCTGGCCGCGCTGACGCTTACGGCCGGGCTGGGCCTCGGAGTCGCCGGCTGTTCGGACGGCGGCCCCCAGCAGGACCGCCTGGCGGCCGCGTCAGGGTCCGGCGAGGCCTCTCCGCACGAGCAACTGGTCCGGACCGGCGAGGCGCTGGCCGATCTCCAGGGGCAGAACGGCCTGTCACTGACGATCACCTCGGCCGAGCGGGATCCGGCCGCCTACCTCACCGTCCGCGGCGACCTGAAGAACGACGGAGCCGAAACAGCCGTCGTCCCCGCCGAGTTGCGCGGCGACGAACTCGCCGTCCTCAAGACCGGACCGTCACTGGCCGGAGCCACCGTGACCGACTTCGGCCGGCACAAGCGCTACTACGTGCTGCGCGATACGAGCGGCCACCCTCTCACCACGACCGGTCTGTCCACGCTGAAGGCCGGTGAGAGCGTCCGCGTCTTCATGCAGTTCCCCGCACCATCAGCGAGTACGACCACGGTCGGCTTCCAATTGCCCCTGTTCGACACCGCAACCATCAAAATCTCCGGATGAGGTGAGGTACCGCATGCGTCGGATCCGATCCCGCTTCATGCTCCCGCTCTTCACTCTCACCATCCTGGGCGCGGCCCTCAACGTGGCCGCCGGCGGTATCCAGCAGGCGGCCGGCACCCCCTACGGGAGCGGCTCCGGCCTCGTACTACGCGGCGGCGCGACGCTTGCCCCGCCCAGGATTCTCGATCTCGGTTCGGATCCCGTCGCCCTCAACCAGGTGGTCGAGGACCAAGACGGGTCCGAACGGCGCGAGGACACGAATACAGAGGTGACATACGAACTCCAGGCAGAGGTGCTGTTCGCCAAGGACAGCGCCCGGCTGAGCAACTCGGCACAGTCCCACATCGCCGCGATCGCCAGGGAGATCAACCAGCAGCGCCCCGCGAAGGTCCGCGTCTCCGGCTTCACCGACACCCTCGGCTCCTCCACCCACGGCGACGCCCTGTCCACACAGCGGGCCCAAGCCGTGCAGACCGTCCTAGCCGACGGGCTCCCGTCAACGGTCAGCTTCGAAACCCGGGGGTTCGGCGAACGGCATCCGATCGCTTCGAACACCACGGAGGCCGGCCGGAGAGAGAACCGGCGGGTCGAGATCTCATTCCAGCCAACAGGAAGATGACCAATGCAGCACCAAGCGCAGTGCACGCCAGACCGTCCGTGGTCAGAACGAGCGAACACACAGGACACGAGTTCCGAAAGCGACCAAATGCGACCCGAGTTAATTGAGTCAACTCGATTAAGTTACCGGGAAGTTCGCTGGCATATGCGTAATCTTGCGGCCACGCAAAAGCATCACCACAGCTCGACCAGGCCGCAGGCTGGGCATGGACGTTGCAGAGCCCGGTGCTGCGGTCTCCACGCATCGCGTTCGTACGGGGAGACAACGTGACACGAGAAAACCGACGCATGCCATGGCTCACCGCTGTTCGCATCCGAACCCACATAACAGCGCTCTTGATCGCTGGCAGCCTGGTCGCGCTTGCCGGTTGCAGCGACAGCAAAATCTCGTCGCAAGACAATGCCAAGAACACAGCGTCGACGTCGACTCCAGCTTCATCAACACCGGATGCTTCGTCGGCCTCCCCCAGCGTGGACCCAGGAGCCCCGGTCATAGCGGCGTATCGGCACTACTGGGACGAGAAGGTCGCCGCGTACGCGAAGGCCAGCGTTCAGGGGACGCAACTGAAGAAGTACGCCGTTGCCGATGCCTACGCCGCCGCCGAGACGGAAGTGAACTCGCTTAAGGCCAAAGGGCTCGTGGCCACTGGTCGGCCCACTCTGTCGCCCAAGGTCACGTCCGTCGACACCAACCGCAAAGTGCCGCAGGGTTCCCTGACCGATTGCACAGACGTCTCGCAGTGGAAGCTGGTGAAAGCCTCCACTGACCAGGAAGTCGCGCTGCCTAAGGGCCGCCGGACGAAGTACGTCACCAATGCCGTCGCAGAGAAGTGGTACGGCCAGTGGGTGATCGTCAAAGTGACGCCAGAGGACCAGGCATGCTGAAGCGTCCCGCCGCTATCAGCCTCATGGCCGCCGCCTTAGTGGCTGCAGGCTCGGCGTCCGCTCATGCGGGCGATGACCCCAACATCAGCACTGGCAACTGCGACCTGATGTCGTTTTGTGTAGGCGTGGGCACCGATGGCCACGACGGCAAGAACAGCCAGGACACCGGGAAGGGACACAACGCCTCGAACCGCGGCAAAAAGTCCGACTGCACAGTGCAGCGTATGGACCCCCAGCCGCCCCCGGGCAGTTTCTTTTACCCAGGCGAAGGAAAGATCGCCTATGAACGAACCTGCACCGACGGAGGCACCACCTTCTTCGGAGCAGCCCTGGGCGCCAATGTGCCAGCCGTAGACCCCGCTGTCCTCGCGCAGCAGGCCGTGGACAAGATGAAGCTCGCTGGACCCGACATCGCCAGTCCACGCGCGGCCGGCAAATACACCGTCGGCGTCCCGGTATGGATGTGGGTCAACCAGAGCGCCACCACATACGGGCCGAACTCTGCATCAGCAACGGCAGGCGGTGTAACCGTCACGGCGACGGCGAAGGTGTCGAAGATCGTATGGCGAATGGGGGACGGCGCCACGGTGACGTGCACCGGCCCCGGCACCGTCTACGCGGCTGCCGTCGGTATGGGCGAGTCCCCGACCTGCGGCCACCTCTACACCACGACCTCGGCCAACGCGGCCAACGGTAAGTACGAGGTGACCGCGACCTCCACGTGGACGATCGACTGGCAGGTCACGGCCGGCGGCGGACAGACCGGTCAGCTCACCGAAATCCGGCAAACCCAG
Source organism: Streptomyces colwelliae (assembly GCF_048158785.1). Taxonomy (NCBI): domain Bacteria; kingdom Bacillati; phylum Actinomycetota; class Actinomycetes; order Kitasatosporales; family Streptomycetaceae; genus Streptomyces; species Streptomyces colwelliae. The sequence goes on from NZ_JBLTJC010000075.1 coordinate 2,969, forward strand.
ACGCAGGTGGCGATCGGCGAGCTCCAGGTCGTCAGGTAGCGCCATCGGAAGGATGCAGCGTTGAGCAGGACCCAAGAACGCACAGGGACAACGAGCGCGAGCGGTGTCCCCCAGCAGGGGCAGGTGGCCGCGCCGGTCGCTCCGCCGCGGGTGTCGGCCCGCAGGCGCCGGCCGGGCGTGATCGCCCTGTCGCTGGCGCTGATCGCCGCCGGCGGTGCCGGGGTTGCCGTCCTGCTGTTGCAGGTCGGCCACCGCACGCAGGTGGTCACCGTGGTCCGGGACGTCCAGGTCGGCCAGGTCCTCACCGAACAGGACCTGGGGACGGCCTCGATCTCCCTGGACCCGGCAGTAAAGGCCGTCCACGCGGACGATGCGAAGGCCGTGGTGGGCAAGCGGGCGGCCGTGGAACTGAAGCCCGGCTCACTGCTGACGCCGTCACAGGTCACCAAGGACTCCCTGGTCAAAGCCGGCGAGCAACTGGTGCCGATCGGGCTCAAGCCCGAACAGGTTCCCGCCACCAGCCTGGTACCCGGCCAGAAGGTCGAGTTGGTCCACGTTCCCGCGCAGGGCGACACGGACACCGACAAGACGTCCACCGCTCCGGAGACGATCACTGGACGTGTCGTGAAGGCGTCCAAGGCCGCTCCCGGCACCGGGATTGTGGTCGTCGACGTCGCGACGTCCGCGACCGACGGCCCGATCGTCGCGGCGTGGGTTTCGGCGAGCGCACTGCGCCTGGTCCTCACCGCTCCGGACGGCAGCTGATGGCCGTCGTCGCGCTGGCCGGCTGCACCGGCGCACCCGGGGTGACGACCACTGCGCTCGCGCTGCTGTTGTCGTGGCCGCTGGAGTCGGGCCGGAAGATGATCCTGGCCGAGTGTGACCCGGATGGCGGGGCCGTGCTGCACGGACTGCTGCAGGGCACGCTCGGCGACCGGTACGGGCTGCGCAACCTCTCGGTGGCAGCCCGCAAGGGCGAGTTCAGCGACGCCTTCTGGCGCCAGCTGATCGCCCTGAACGGCGAGGCCGGACAGCCGGATTCACCGGCTGACCGGATCCTGTTACCCGGCATCACCAACCCCGCCCAGGCGGCGAGCCTGGGCTCGGTCTGGAAGGGCTTGGCGGCCATGTTCCGGGGCATCGAGACCGACCATGGCCACGACGTCTTGATCGATCTCGGCCGCAGCGGCGCCTTCGGTCTCTCCGGGGTGCTGGCCGAACAGGCTGACGCTGTCATCGTGGTGGTGCGCAACACCCTGCGCTGTCTGCAGGCCGCGCAGGCCCGGGTGACGGCGCTGGAGGAACGCGTCGGGGACGTCGGCCTGTTGGTGATCGACGAGGGCCCCTACCCCGCCGGCGAGGTCCAGCGCGTGCTGCAGGTGCCGGTCGTGGCGACACTGCCGTACGCGCCGGAGGATGCCCGGGTGCTGTCGGACGGCGCCGAGCAGTCCCGCCGCTTCACCAGGTCGTCGCTGATGAAGGCCGCCCGTACGAGCGGTGCCCTGCTGGTGCAGCGTGCCGCCGTACGCCGTTCCCGCCTCGATCAGCGCCGCGCCTTCGCGGGCGGGGAGGTGAACCGTGGACGCTAGGCCTCTGCACCATGATCCTTCCGTGGCTCCCCCGCCCGGTCGCCCTCAGGAGGCGTACCGGACTCCGGCCGGAACTGCTTCAAGTCCGCACACGGTCGGCGCCGCAGCACCGCAGATCACCGTCGATTACCAGGCCGCACGGGACATCGCGGCCCAAGTCGCCCGGCAGCGTGAGGAGTTGCTGAAGAGCGTCCCGGGCATGGGCCGGGCCACCGAGGAGCAGCGCTGCCTGGGCTGGATCAACGAGGCGGTCGCGTTGTGGTCGGACGCGCACGCGATGACACCGTACGAGGACGGGGCGCTGCGGCGTGCCGTCTACGACCGGCTCTACCGGGCCGGGCGGCTGCAGCCGTATCTGGACGACGAGCGGGTCGAGGACATCATCGTCCAGGGCCCGGATGAGGTGTGGCTGGACTACGGCGACGGTTCACGCCGGATGGTCGGCCCGATCGCGGACTCGGAAGAGGAACTCCTCGAACTGTTGCGGGAGTTGGCCCGCGGCTCTGGGCACAACGAGCGGACCATCTCCACCGCGAACCCCACCCTCGCTCTCTCGCTACCGGACGGCTCCCGCCTGCAGGCGATCACCGGGCTCGGCCCGATGACGTACGCGGTCATCCGCCGCCACCGGGTCTCCCACGCCTGCCTAGATGACCTGGTGCGACTGGGCACGATCGACCCGATCCTGCGGGAATTCCTCGGCGCGTGCGTGCGCGCGGAGAAGAACGTCATGATCGCGGGGAAGCAGAAGGCCGGGAAGACCACCCTGCTGCGGGCGATGCTCAAGGAGTTCGCCCCGGACTGCCGCTTCGCCACCATCCAGACCGAGGACGAGCTGTTCGCCCACAACAACGGCTACCACCGCCAGGTCGTCTCCCTGGTCGGGCGTGAGTCCAACGGGGAGAAGGACGTCACGGGCCGCGGTGCGGGCGAGATCACCCTGCTGGACCTGATGCATCCCGCGCTGCGTATGTCGCTGGAGCGGATCGTGGTCGGTGAGGTCCGCGGCCCCGAAGTGGTCGCCATGATGCAGGCGTTGACGAACGGGTCGGGCGGCAACCTGTGCACGATCCACGCGCGTCGTCCCGACATCGTCTTCGACCGGATCGCCGAGTTGTACGCACTCGCTCAGGGCAACCTCTCCGAGCAGCTCGCCTACCGGCAGACCGCCAACGGCCTGGACTTCGTCGTGTTCGTCGACATGACGGATGAGACGCAGATCGGCGGCTACCGCCACCGCTACGTCTCCCACATCCTTGAGGTGACCGGGATCGGCGAGTCCGGGCGCCCGGCAACCAACGAGATCTTCGCTCCGGGAAGGGAGTTCGGGGAGCTGCGCGCGGCGCCGCGGATGGACCCGAGCTGCATCGACGACCTGCGCCGCGTGGGCTTCGACTCCGGCCTGCTCCAGTTCGCTGCCGGTTCGTGGGAGCAGCCGCTGGCCCTGAAGGTGGGGGCCGGCCGGTGATCTTGTTGGGTGCGCTGCTCAGTGGCATGGCCGTCATCGGTGGACTGATCGGCATCATCGCCGGTGTGGTCGGGACTTCGGCTCCGCGCCGGGCCTCACTGCGTGAGCGGTGGAAGGCGACGCGTGGCGGCACGGAGCAGGGCGAAGATGTCCGGTTGCGACGGCGCACGCTGACCGCCGCGTCGCTGGTGGTGTTCGTGGGTGTGTGGCTGGTCTCCGGGAATTTCGTGGCCGCAGCTCTGTTGGGTTCGTCCGTGATCGGGGTGCCGTGGCTGATTTCGCCGGCGCAGATCGCGCAGGAACGCATCGGGCAGTTGGAGGCGCTGAGTGAATGGACGCAGCGGCTGGCCGGGCTGCTGCGGCTGGGCATGGGACTGGAACAGGCAATGATCACCAGCCGCAGGAGTGCCCCCGAAGAGCTCGCCGGGCAGATCATCAACCTCTCCGACCGGCTGCGTCTGGGATGGCGTCCGGAAGATGCCCTGCGTGCCTTCGCCGACGAACTCGACGACATCACCGCCGACAAAGTGGCGGCTGCGCTGATCCTCTCGGTCAGCGACCGCGGCCCGGGCCTCGCCCAGGGCCTGGAGGACCTGGCGGCCACTGTCCGCGAAGAGGTCGCCGGCAAGCGGAAGGTCGAGGCCGACCGGGCCAAGTCGAGGACGACCGTACGGTGGATGACCCTCATCACGCTGGGCATCATCGTCGCCGGATTCTTCGTGCCGTCCTTCACTCGCCCCTACAACACCCTGCTGGGACAACTCGTCCTCGCGTTCCTGACCGCCGGATTCATCGCCACGCTCGCCCTGATGCGCTCGCTGGGCACCTTCCGGCACATCGCCCGATTCCTGATCGCCGACGCGCGCAGCACCGTCCGCCTCCCCACCCCCGCTCCAGAACCGGCCCGGGAACGTGAGCTGGAAGGAGTCACGCCGTGAATCTGCTTCCCGTCGTAGCGGCCGGCGGCACCGTGGGTGCCGGCGTCGCCCTGCTGGTGCGTGAACTGCTGCGTCCGCAGCCCGCGTTGGCGGCAGCGCTCAAGCGCACCGGTCCGGCAAGCCTCAGCATGCCCGAGCCCGAGCTGGACCGGGAGGAGCGGTGGGGCAGGTGGCTGCTGGCCCGCCTGGAGCACCTGCCCGGCGTACGGATTCCCGTCAAGAACCTCGCCCTGCTCGGGCAGGGGCCGGGTCAGTTCATGTTGAAGAAGACGGCACTCGCCGCGCTCGGCCTGCTGTGCCCCGTGCTGGTGTCCGTCCCGTGGATCGTCGCGGGTGTCTCCCTGCCCTTCTACGTGCCCGCAGCCGCCGGACTCGCCATCGCCGCCCTGCTGTTCATCACTCCCGACCTCGCGGTACGTGATCAGGCCAAGCGGGCGCGGGAGGAGTTCGCGCACGCCCTGTCCGCCTACCTGGACCTGGTGGCGCTCAAGCGGGCCGCGGACACCGGACCTGCCGAGGCCTTGGCGAAGGCCGCTGCTGTCGGGCAGGGCTGGCCGTTTCTGTATCTGCAGGGCGCGTTGCGCCGGGCCCGGCTGGAGAAGATCGCGCCGTACCAGGCGCTGTCCGAACTCGCCGACGAGTACGACCTGCCCGTTCTGACGGATGTCGCCGACATCATGCGCGGCTCGGCTACCGAGGGCGCCGCCGTCTACAAGGCCTTGCGGGCCCGCACCGCCGCGCTGAACACCGAACTGCTCGCCGCGCAGGCCGCCGAGGCCAATGCCGCCAGCGAGAAGATGACCGCTCCCGGTGCACTCCTCGCCGTCCTCGTGATGCTGCTGATGGCATTCCCTGCGGTGATCCGCATGCTCACCGTCTGACCCGTCTCGCCCGTCGAACTCGCTGAATCTGTTGGAGGAGCACTCCCGATGAAGTACACCGCATTACGGTCCTGCCGCGCCGTCCGCTGGGTGGCCACACGCATGGAGGAGGCCTCCCGCCGGCCGGACCGTGGCGATATCAGCATCACCACCGTCATCATCTGGGTTGCCGCCGTCGGCGGCGCCCTGGCGATCGCCGGCACGATCGCCGTAGTGATCGCGAAGTACAACCTGAGCCTGAGCGGGATCTGATGCCGGGCGGCGCCCGTATCCGGGCCTGGTGGGACGGGCGGCGCTGGGGGGACGACCGCGGCGACGCCTCCATCCAGATGGCGATCGTCTTCCCGTTCATCCTGCTCACCACGATCGCCGTCATCCAGGCCTCCATGTGGTACTACGCCCGGGAGATCGCCCTGACCGCCGCCCGCGAAGGCCTCACCGCGGCGCGTGCGTACCAGGCATCTCCCGCCGACGGTACGGCCCGCGCGCAGGAGGTCCTCGGGCGCAGTGCGGGTGACAGTCTGCACGGCTACGGCGTCTCGGCCAGCAACGACGGACAACGCGTCCGTATCCAGGTGTCCGGTACGGCCCTGTCGATGATCCCGGGCCTGTCAGGTCTCAAGATCACGCAGTCGGCGTCGGGGGCCGTCGAGCGCTGGACGACTGCGGGAGGGTGAATCCGTTGCGCGTCAGAGCCTGTTGGAAGCGGGTGCCCGGCCGGGACGAGGGCAGTGTCGCGATCGAGGCCGCCATCGTCCTCCCGCCGCTGATCATGTTCCTGTGTCTGGCGATCGCCGGCGGACGCCTCGTCATGTCCGGCGCGAAGATCGACTCGGCGGCCGAGGACGCGGCGCGGGAGGCATCCATTCACCGCACCGCGGCGGCCGCGCAGGACGCTGCGCACGCGGCTGCCCTCGAGTCTCTGGACGATCAGGGCATCACGTGCGCGTCCACCAGCGTCCGTGTGAACACGGGCGGGCTCAACGTGCCCGTCGGGCAGGTGGGGACGGTCACCGTGACCGTGAGCTGCACGGTCAATCTCTCCGATCTTCTCCTTCCGGGCGTGCCCGGTGCCCGGACGCTGACGTCGACGGCGACGTCGGTGGTTGATCAGTACCGGCAGCGGGGGGACTGATGATCGTGTGGCTTGCAGGCCGGTACCGCGGACGGCTGGACGACCGGGGCGGCGTCACCATTTTCGTGGCCGTGTGCGTGGTCGCGCTGATCGGCATCATCGGTATCTCCGTCGACGGCGGCAGCAAGATGCGCGCCACCGAACGCGCCGACTACATCGCCGGTGAGGCCGCGCGGGCCGGCGGGCAGGCCATCGATCCGGCGCAGGCCATCACCGGCAAGGCGATCGTGGTCGACCCGCAGGACGCCCAAGCCGCAGCCCAGGCCTATCTCCGCTCGGCCGGCGCGACGGGATCGGTCAGCGTGTCCGGGGACGGCAAGACGCTCACCGTCACGGTCACCGACACCTATGCCACGAAGTTCCTGCCCGTGGTCGGGATTGGCTCTCTCGCGGTGACCGGCCACGGCGAAGCGACCCTCCTGCACGGCGTCACCGCACCAGAAGGAAACTGAATGCGCACTCCCCACTCCCCCGCGACAGCCCGTTCCCTCCCGGCCCGGATCGTCACCGCGGCGGGCAGTCTGCTGGTCCTGGTCGGCGCGGTCGCCGGGCTGCCGCTGCTCCTGGCCTGGGTGACGCCTGTCCTGTGGGCGTCCAGCCGCGACGACCTCACACACCTGCTGGACCGGCAGGACACCGGCGGGGCGTTCCTGCTGCTCCTCGTCGCCGTGGGCTGGATCGGCTGGGCTCAGTTCACGTTCTGTGCCGTACGGGAGTTGAGCGCGCAACTGCGCGGACGGTCCTGGCACGCCCCGCGCGGGCTGGGCGCCTCGCAGCGCGCCGCGGCCGTCCTGATCGGCGGGATCCTGGTGCTGCTGCCCACCGGCTCCGCACTGGCCACCCCCGCGCAGGCCGCCTCCAGTGCCACGGCCGTCCAACTGCCGGGTCAGGTACGCGCGCAGAGCGCCGACGCGGACCGTACAGCGTCCGCCACCGACCGCGCGCAGAGCGCGACCTACACGGTGCGGGAGGTGCGGCCGGCGGAGAGTCTGTGGAGCATCGCCGAGAAAGAACTCGGCGACGGCGAGCGGTGGCGGGAGATCGCCAACCTCAATGAGGGCCGCACCATGACGGACGGCGAGGTCTTCCGCGCGAACAGCTTCCTGCAGCCCGGCTGGCAGCTCAGGATGCCTCATGCCGCTGATGCCGCAGGAGGCCTCCGCACACAGCTGAGCGACGACAGCCCCGTTGCCGCCGACGGCAGTGAGCACGTCGTCACGGTCCACTCGGGCGACTACCTGTCGAAGATCGCGCAGGAGGAGCTCGGCGACGGCAACGAGTGGCCGAAGCTGTACGAGGCCAGCCGGGGCAAGGCGCAGCCAGACGGACTGCCCGCCATCACCGACCCGGATGTGGTCTTCGCGGGGCAGCAGGTCACGGTGCCCGGCGTCCAGGCCGACCAGCACGCACCACCACGCGACAGTGACGACGGTGAGAAGGCGGGCGGCCAGAAGGCCACTCCCCCGGCCACCGAGGCGCCCGGCGGTCAGAAGCCGGGTGATGATACGGAAGACGGGCAGGCTCCGACACCGGGCACCACCATGGCGCCCACACCAGAGTCCACGCCGTCCAGCATCCCGAGCAGCCGTTCCGCCGAGCAGCCCAGGCAGGAGCAGCCTCCTTCTGTGACGCCCGCGCCAAGCACCAGTTCCGCTCCCTCTGTTGCCTCTCCGTCAGCGTCGTCCGAGGCGTCGAACTCCGCTGTCCCCTCTCCCGCCGCCACGGCGACCGCAACGCCAGCGCCGACTCCGGCCAGCAGTCCGCTGAACCTGCGCACCGTTCTCGGCGCCGGCGCGCTGCTGGCGGCCGCCGTCACCGGCGCTCTGGCGCTGCGCAGGACGCTGCAGCGCCGCCGCCGTAAACCGGGCGAGACGATCGCCATCGTGCCGGAACCTTCACCGGCCGAGGCCCAGTTGGCGGCAGCCGCCGAACCCGACGGCGCTGCCCGCCTGGACGTGGCCCTGCGCACGATGGCCTATCAGGTGGGCCAGGAGGGAGGCGAAGCGGTCCTGCCGCCACTGCGGGCCGCGCGGATCGGTGTGCGCGCGGTAGAGGTGCTGCCCGAGAACCTCGCCCAGGAGCCACTGGCGCCTTTCACTTCCGGGCAGGCCGGCTGGTGGGTCCTACCCGCCGACGCCGATCTCCTGGACGAGGAGACGGCCCATCAGGTGACGGCGCCGTATCCGGGGCTGGCCACGATCGGCAGCACCGAAGCGGGTGACCTGGTTCTGCTCAACCTTGCCCGCGTGCAGGCGGTGCTTCTGGACGGCAACCCGGTCCACATCACCGAGGTGTGCATCTCCCTCGCCCTGGAACTCGGGATGAGCCCGTGGGCGAGCGACGTCGAAGTCGTCACCGTCGGGTTCGGCGAGGACCTGCCCGGGCTGCTGCCCACCGCGCGGATCGCCCACATGCGGCAGGCCGCACACGCACTGCGCGATCTGGGCGAGCGGCTGCTGGAGGCGCACCAGTTGCCCGAGACCAGTCACCAGCCCTATCTGCTGCTGTGCGCATCGGCGCTGGACGCGGACACAGCCTGGGAGTTCGCCGAGGTCATCGACAAGGCGGGAGCGGTGCCCGTCACCCTGATCGCGCCAGCGAGTACGGCGGCCGCGCACTTCCCTGAGGGGGAGATCCTCAACGCCTCACTCAGCACGCCGCAGCCCCTCGACTCCGTCGGCGCCAACATCACCGTGCAACGCCTGGAGCACGCCGCCTACCAGCAGATCACCAACGCGCTGACGTTGTCCGCCCAGTCAGCCCACCCGGCCGAAGGGCCCTGGCAGGACGTGCCGGACGAGCCCGACATCGCGGCGCCGCCCCAGCAGACCACGCCGCCGACAGAGCCCCTGGCCACGCCCGCGGCCTACGACGCCACCACGATCCCTCCGGTGATGCCGGCAGCGGACGGCGACAACGGCATCTTCCCGGCTCTGCTCGCCGCCACCCTCGACCCGTCCGGACTCCGACTGCTGCCCACCGCTGACACGCCGCTTCAGGCCGCGGCCGAGGACACCCCGAGTGCCGACCCGGCGGTGCCCTCCGCCGGTGATGTCCCAGAGACGGACGGCAGGGGCGGCGGCGAAGTCCCCGTGCCGGAGGCCAAGGAGGAGCACGAGGCTCATGACCTGCACGCGCCGGAGATCCGGGTGCTGGGTCCGATCCACGTGACCGGCGTGGAACGCACCGGCCACGGCCCACGCATGGCACAGCTTGCCGCGCTGCTGTACTTCCGGCCCGGACGCGGCGCGGACGTTCTGTGCTCCGACATGGATCCCATCAGCCCCTGGTCGCCGACCACCCTCAACGCCCGGATGCAGGGCCTGCGCAGCTCCCTGGGCAATGACTCCGCCGGCAACCCCTACGTGCCGCGCCGCAAGGCCGGCGACGACCCCTACCGGCTCTCCCCCGGGGTGCGCTGCGACTGGACCTGCTTCCTGCAGCTCGCTGAACGCGCGCTGCCGCTGGGCCTGTTGGGCCTCCCGGATCTGGAGCGGGCGCTCGCTCTGGTGCGGGGCCGACCGTTCGGCGGCAGGCCAATGCCGTGGGCCGAGCCCTACCAGCAGGAAATGATCACGCGCATCGTCGACGTCGCACACACCATCGCCACCTGCCGCACCCCTGCCGGCCCGCAGCACGATCTCAGCACGGCCCGCCAGGCCGTCGCGACCGGCCTCGACGTCGACGACACCGCGGAGCTGCTGTACCGGGACTGGTTCCGGATCGAGCACGCGGCCGACAACCGGCAGGGGCTGCACACCGCCATCGCCCGTGTCCAGCAGGTGAACCGAGCACTGGACTGCTCACCGGAGCTGGAGACCGAGCAACTCATCAACGACCTCCTCGGCATACCGCACCCCGACCGGACGCAGCAGTGATGACCACGACCCGACCGGCACCACCGCCCTCATCGCCGACCTCCATACCCCCACCAGCCCTTCCCACCAGACCCGGCCCCAAGCCGGGACCGGGACCGGCCGACGATGCAGCGCAGGCCGATGTCCTCCCACCAGAGCCACGCAGTGCCCCGGCCGCCCTCAGCCGCACCCAGCGAGGACTCATCGGTGTGGTCGTCTCCGGTGCGGTCGTCATCGCCGGTATCGGCTTCGCGGGTTCGTACGCCGCCGTGCGCGAACTCGCCCTGCAGAAGGGCTTCGGGAACTTCGCGTACGTCTTCCCGATCGGCATCGACGCGGGCATCTGCGTCCTGCTCGCCCTCGACCTGCTCCTGACCTGGATCAGGATCCCCTTCCCGCTGCTGCGCCAGACGGCATGGCTGCTGACCGTCGCGACCGTAGCGTTCAACACCGCAGCGGCCACCGACCCTCTGGGCCGGGCGATGCACGCTGTCATCCCTGTGCTGTTCGTCGTCACCGTCGAGGCCGCCCGCCATGCCATCGGCCGGATCGCCGACATCACCGCCGACAAGCACATGGAGGGCGTCCGGCTCACGCGCTGGCTGCTCTCCCCCATCCCGACGTTCCTGCTCTGGCGCCGCATGAAACTGTGGGAGCTGCGCTCCTACGAACAGGTCATCAAGCTGGAACAGGACCGCCTCGTCTACCAGGCCCGCCTCCACTCCCGCTTCGGCCGCGCCTGGCGCCGCAAGGCCCCGGTGGAGTCGATGATGCCGCTGCGCCTGGCCCGCTACGGCGTCCCCCTCGCGGAGACGGCCCCCTCGGGCCTCGCGGCGGCGGGCATCAAACCCGTACTGCTGCCCCCGGCACCGCAGTTGGAGCCGGCCCGCGAGCAGGAACAGCAGACGGCACCGGCCGTCCAGAACACCCCGGCACCGCCCAGCCCGGCCTCGGACAGGTCTGCCTCTCAGACAACCCGAACAGAGGCGACCGCGCTCCGAAGAGAACAAGGTCCTGGTCCCGACCTTGAGAACAATGAGCCCCCCGAACAGACCGAACACGTTCAACACCCCGGGCCCGAGGACGAGGACAACACGCCTCCCCAACAGCCCCAGCACGTCCAGCAACCCACACCAGACGCGAGTTCACGCTCCGACGATCCGCTGCAAGGAGCCGCCTACAAGGACGGCTACCACCCCGAGTACGACCTGGAGGAGCACGCCCACAGCGACGAGGAACAGGAGCGGGATGAACAACCGCCTGTCCTGCACACCACTCCGGATGAAACGCCTTCCAGCTCCAGTCCCTCAGCCCACGTGGCCCCAGAGGCACTGCACCCCGCACGCTCCGCAGACGCCGTGTCTCCTCCGCGAAATGCGCAAGCTCCACGTTCCGGCCAGGAAACAGAACCCCACACGGTGTCTCCGCCCGGCGAGCCGACGCCCGGCGAAACGACGACGCCCCCACGGACCAGCCTCACCCCCGTCGACCGCTACTACCTGGCATGGCAGGACCTCCAGCAACAACTACACGCGGAGCCCGACGCGACCCAACTGTCGGCATACCTCGCCAGCCAGGGAATCCTGGACCGCGACAACCAGCCCCTCAGAGCAAAAACACTCGCCCGCTACTTCCTGCAATTCCGGATCTACACCATCTGGGCCCACCACCGAACCCTCGACGACCACCCCGACCCCGACCACGTCACCAAAGACCTCGCACAACACGGCATCACCGCCCAATACAACAAACCCATCCACACGAGCGAGCTCGAAAAACACCACCACACCTTCGAACACCGCTGGCAGACACTCCACCGCCAAAGAACGTTCTGATCCAGGCAAGCACCACACGCCACCCGCATCGGCAACAGCATCACCCCACCGCACCCAACGGCCCGCCGCAGCCGCGTCGTCGACCTGTCCAGCGCTGCAAGGCCGGACGGACGGGTCACGCGCTGAGTATCTCCGAGAGCTGCTCACGAGGCTTCCCGGTCAGGCTGCCCCGCAGCATCTCGGCGCGAGTGTGGACGAGCCCGGTGCGGAAGCCCTCGGGGAGTTGCCTCCATACCTCGGCCGCCATGTCGGCGGCGCCCTGCGGATCACGGTCCGCGCGAAGGCACTGCGCGACGTCCAGCGCCAGCAGGGCTCGCGTCATGACGGACGGTGAAGTGGTGAGCGCGAAGGCGGCCTCTTGATCGGCGTAGGCCTCCCTGGTCTCGCCGAGCAGAGTGAATGCCTGGGAGAGGTGCACGCTGTGCTTCTGGGGCGGGTAGCCGAACCAGGTGTCGGCCAGTCCGCCACGGTCCAACTGCTTGATCGTTCCCCGGACTTGGGCGATGGCGTTGAGGGCGCCCCGGTGGTCTCCGGTGGCCTCGAGGGCCCGTGAACTGACGGCGGCGGCCAGCGCAGAGGCGGCGCTGGCTGATTTTCCGGCGATGCGCCGGGCACGGGCCGCTAGGTCGGCCGCGGCGCGCCGGGGCGCCGTAGTTCAAGGGGACCATGGCGTGGCGGGCGAGCACCCAGGTCAGCATCTGGCGGTCGCCGGACTCGGCGGCGGCGCGTGCCGCGGTGGTGAACCAGTGCCGTGCGTCCTGCTGGTTGCCCCGGTCGTGCTGGATGATCGCGACCAGCCCGGTCAGGCCGGCGGCCGTCCGTACGACGGTGGCGCGGTCGCGTGCGGTGTGGGGGCGTTCCAGTACGTCCCGCAGCAGTTGGAGGTCCTCGTGCATCTGGGAGAGGACGGCTTGCGGGTCGCGGCCGTGGTAGCCGCCGGTGTTCCGCTCGAACACCGACTCCAGGTACGAGATGTCGGCGGCGTCCGAGCCCTGCAGTGCCGCGTCGATGCCCTCGTGCGCGTCGGCGAACTCGGGCAGGGCCCCCACACCGGCCACCGCCAGGGTTCCGGTGATGAATGAGCGTCGTTTCACGGCCGTCGCCTCCTCTCCGTCCGTCCTGGCCGTCTGGCGTTGTAATCGGAACGCCTGCGACACGGCCCGCGCGCGGACGATCTCCTCCAGAGGGATCCCGAGTGCTTCCTCAATACTGCGGTGCCAGCGACAGGATTCCGATGTGGTAACTGACGGTCTGCGTACTGCGTAGCCCGACCCCTGCGGCTATTTCGCGGATTGCCGGGGTGGGATCCACGGTCGGCGGTCGCATCCCTGATGAAGGCAAGGATCGCTGCTGGCGCACTCTCAGGTACGGACGGTTTGCTGTCGGAATGGTTTCCCTTGGACGTTCGGGCAATTGATGGAAGATGGTCGAGAGGGGGCCGTCCGGGACCCGCTAACGCGATTCGGGCGATTCGGGCTGTCGCGGGTGCCGTTCGGGAGCGTGCGGCACCCTGGTGGTCAGCACTCCTGGGACGGACCGCGGCGGGGAGTTCCCTCGGAGACTTTGCTCCGATTTGGCACGACTTCGGTAGGACGATCTCTGCGGCGATCTTCTGGGCGCAGAGGATTCCGCATGTTTTGATAGCCCTGGTTACCGACAGATTCCGGGGAGTTGCCCTCGATGCGTGACCTCGGATTCTGTCGCATCCCATAGTTGTGACTACCAACATCCTCGGGCCTCATTGTGCAACGTCTCCCTTCTCTGTTGGCTCCGTGAGCCCCGGGACGTACGGCGCCCACTCATCCGCCCCGGCAATGACTTCGAGGACATCGTTGCGGAGTTCGCCCATCGCCTGATCGGTGGGTGCTTCGGCAGTCAGGCGTACGACGGGTTCGACGTTGGAAGGGCGAAGGTTGAACCAACGGCCGCTCCCAAGGGAGACCGACAGGCCGTCAAGGCGGTCGATGAATCCGCGTCCTTCGAAGGCCTTCTCGACTGCCTTGAGTACCGCAGGGGCATCTTTCACCCGCCGGTTGACCTCTCCGGAGGAGGTGTAGCGCCGGTAGGGGGCGGTTGCGTGTGACACGGTCTGGTCGCTGTGGCCGAGGGCGTCCAAGACGTGGAGGGCTGCCAGGGCTCCGGAGTCGGCGTGCCAGAAGTCGCCGAAGTAGTAGTGGCCGGACGCTTCCCCGCCGAGGGCGGCGCCGTGGGCCTCCATCGCGAGCTTCATGAACGCGTGCCCCACGCGCGCCCGGACTGGGGTGCCGCCCGCTTCCGTGATGGCTTCGATGGTGCCGGCCGAGGTAAGCAGATCGTGGACGACCGCGGCGCCCGGTCTGCGAGCGAGAAGACGCGCGGCCAACCAGGCAAGCAGCGCGCACGGCGGTACAAGTGCGCCGTGTTCGTCGAGGATGAAGCAGCGGTCGGCGTCGCCGTCGAAGGCGATCCCGAGGTCGGCTCCGCTGGCGACGACAGCGGCTTGGAGGTCGATGAGGTTGGCGGGGTTCATGGGGTCGGCGTCATGGTGGGGGAAGGTGCCGTCGAGTTCGAAATACAGGGGGACGACGGCAAGGGGCAGGTCCTCCAGGAGGTCGGGGAGGACGTGGCCCGCCATGCCGTTGCCCGCGTCGATGACGACCTTCAGCGGGCGGATGCCGTCAAGGTCGACCAGGCCGCGCACGTAGTGGGTGTACGCGTCGTGGAGGTCTGCGGGGTGCACGCGCCCTGCGGAGGCAGGAGCCTGGCGGGAATGTGGCTGGTGTGGAAGCTGTCCGGTGTGGAGGTAGGTGTGTATGTCCTCCAGTCCGGTGTCCCGGGCGATAGGGCTGGCCCCGGGGCCCACCAGTTTGATGCCGTTGTCCGAGGCGGGGTTGTGGCTCGCGGTGATCATCGCCGCGGGCAGGTCCAGGGTGCCGGAGGCGAAGTAGAGCTGGTCGGTGCTGGCCAGACCGAGGGTGATGACATCCGTGCCGGTCGCGGTGACGCCGGCAGTGAACGCGTCGGCCAGGGCGGGTGAGGTGGGGCGCATGTCGTGGGCGACGACGATCGTCGTCGCCCCGGTGAGGTAGGCGAATGCCTCGCCGACGGCGCGGGCGAGTTCCGGCGTGACGTCGTCAACATGGCCGCGGATGTCGTACGCCTTGATCGGGTGGCAGCGGTGCATGATCCCCTTCTTCGGGTCTGTCCCGGTGGGATGGGTTCCCTGTGCAGGGCGGCGGGCTGGGGCGTTGGTAACAACACGGCGGGTGCTCTGCGTGGGGGTGGGGAGCCCCGGCATGATGGCTGTTTCTGCCGTCTTCTTGAGATGCACGAGGGACAAGCCGTATGACGACGAACACCGCTGAGGTGTCCACGGGGTACACGCGCGACACCTGGCCGATGGCCTCGGGCGTACTGATCACGGACCGTGACGAGAAGGTCCTGCTGGTGCACCCGACCTACCACAAGGACCGGTGGCTTTTCCCGGGCGGCGGGATGGAGCGCGCGCAGAAGGACACCCCGCAGCGGGCTGCCGCTCGCGAGGTCGCCGAGGAGCTGGGCGTCGCTTTGCCAGTCGGCCAGATGCTGGTCTCGGACTGGGTGATGAAGGACGGGCGCTTCTTCGAGGAACTGGTCTTCGTCTTCGACGGTGGTGTGGTCGAGGAGGAGACCAAGGAGCGGTTCCGGACTCCGGACGACGAACTGCGCGGGTGGGCGTTCCTGGACCCGGGTGAGGCGGTGGCCCGGCTGGCGCCTCCGGATGCCCGTCGGCTTCAGGAGGCGCTGGCGGCGAAGAAGTCCGGTGTCCCGGTCTACCTGGAGCACGGGCATCCCGCCCCGGAGCAGATCACCGGGCTCGTCCCCTAGCCCCGCCCTTCCGGCGGGGCCGGGCGTGCGCGAGGACTAGGTCCGCGAGTGCGTCGGCGGCGTTGGGGTGCCCGAGCGTACGGGCCTTGGCCGCCATGTCCGCGCGCTGAGGGGCGTCTTCGATCAGACGTTGGAGGCTCTCGCCGAGCCGTTGTGCCGTGACGTCCGGCCTGGTGATCGCGATGGCTGCGCCGTGTTCGGCGAGGTACTCGGCGTTGCGGCGCTGTTCGTCGGCGGCCGTGGGCTCCAGCGGGATGAGGACGGAGGGCTTGCCGATGGCGGTCAGCTCCGCGAGGGTGCCGGCGCCTGCCCGGGAGACGACCAGGTCGGCCGCGGCGAAGACGTCTGCCAACTCGCCGTCGATGTAGGGGACGGGCCGGTAGCGGTGGCCCAGGTGCAGGTCGAGGTCGGCGGCGTGGCCGAGCATCCGCTGATGGTGGTCGGGCCCGCACTGGTGCAGGACCTGGCAGGCCGGGAGCAGCGTGGGGAGGATGTCGGTGATGAGGGAGTTGATCTGGGCGCTGCCCTGGGCGCCGCCGGTCACGTAGATCAGCGGCAGGGCCGGGTCAAGGCCGTAGGCGGCTCGGGCTTTGCCCGCGTCCCCGTGCAGCAGCGCGTACCGCACGGGGTTTCCGGTGGTCTGGGCTCGTCGGCGGGCGCGTCGGGGCAGGGCGTCGCGGGAGGAGTCGTGGCTGAGGGCGACGGCCGTCGCGACGCGGGCCAGGACGCGGTTGGCCAGGCCCACGCCGGTGATCTGTTCGTGCATGACCAGGGGACGGCGGGTGAGGGCGGCGCCGAGTCCGACGGGGACGGCGACGTATCCGCCGGTGGACAGGACGACGTCGGGGCGGTGGCGGGCGAGCGAGCCGGCGGCCTGGAGGATGCCGTAGGGGACGCGGACCATGTCGGTGAGGGTGCGCAGGACGGCTGCCGGTTTGAGGGAGCGGCGGACCTTGCCGGTCGCGATCGGGCGGAAGGTGATGCCGTGCGTCTGGCAGATGCGGGCTTCGAGGCCCTGGGCGTCGCCGTACCAGGTGACGTTCAGCGTGCTGCCCTGTTGGGCGAGGCGGTCGCGGAGGGTTGTGATGGTGGTGAGGGCGGGGTAGGTGTGGCCGCCGGTGCCGCCGCCGGTGACGGCCAGGTTGAGGGTGCGCTGTGAGGTCATGGTTGGGGGCTCTCGGGGTCGTGGCGGTGCCGGCCGTGAGTGCGTGGCACCTTCCGGGGGCGGTCGGGGGTCAGGCTGCTGCGGTGGGGTCCTGGGGGTGGAAGCGTTCGCGGGCGCGGCCGAGGCTGGTCTCGTCCTTCACGGCCTCCCAGTCGCTGACGGTGTGCGCCGTGCCGTGGCTGCCGCCTGCGAGCGCCTGGTTGATGGCCTGTTCATAGTCCCCGAGCTGCCGTGTCGCCTCGGCGATTTGGGCTATGAAGGCCCGTCCGGAGAGGTGGTGTATCCAGATGTTGACGAGGCGGCCGGGCGGGCAGCCGCCGGGCGGACGTTCGACGATGCGCAGCAGGTCGAGGGTGCCCGGGTGGAAGTCGAGCATCCCGCCGACGAAGGTGTGCTCCAGGACGAACGCGGCCACGGTCACCCCCGGGTCGGCGGTGTCGGCCATCGTGGCGTAGGTGTCGTCGGGGACGAGGTCGGTGATGCCGCAGAGGAACGCCGCCTCTCGGTCCGTGATGCGTTCGAGTCCGGTGGCAGCCGCGGCGTGAGCATCCGGGCCCTCCTGGAGGACGACCTCGATCTGCTCCGGGTCGGGGACGGTCGCGGCGATCTCGCGGACACGGTCTTCGTTGTGCTGCCCGGCGACGACGACGAACTCGGTGACGCCGGCGAGGCGGGCTTGGCGGATGTGCCGGGCGAGCAGCGTCTCGCCGCCGAAGAGGAGGCTGGGCTTGTCGCGCCCGAGGCGGGTGCCGCGGCCTGCGGCCAGGAGTACGGCGGTCCTGGTGCTCATTGGGGTCCTCCCTGGATGAGGGCGCTGGTGACGAACTCGGCGACACGGTGGACGTCGGGGATCGACAGGGTGGGGTGGTACGGGATGCAGACCGACCGCTGAAGGACCGGGAGTAGATCGCTCTCGAACCGGTGGGAGCCGGTCAGGGCGGGGTAGCCGCTCCACGGCAGGTCGAACATCACGGTGCTTGCGATGCCGTTCTTCGCCATGCGTTCGCGGGTCTGGCGGGCGAGGGCGGGCGTGGCCAGATCCACTGTGAAGCGGCCCCAGGTCTTCTGAGGCGCCCGTGTGGTGGGCAGCGCCGGACAGTCGCTGGCGGTGAAGAGGCTGGTGTAGGCGTGGGCAAGGCGGTTCAGTGTGTGGCGGGTGTCGGAGCGGTGGTGCCACTGCCAGTAGGCGACGGAGGCGGCGAACTCGGTGATGGCCCGTCCCCGGTGGAAGCGGTCACCGCCGAGCCATCGGTTTTCCTGGCCGCTGTGGGAGCGGCGACCGAACATCTGCTCGGCGTCGGCCGCGTTGCGCAGTAGGGCGATGGCTCCGCCGTTGCCGCTGAGCGGCTTGGTCGGCGCGTACGAGAACAGGGCCATGTCGCCCCAGGTGCCGGGGCCGTCGGCGGGCTGGTCTGCGGGGAGGAGGTAGGCGCAGTCTTCGATGACGGTGTGGCCTGCGTCCCGCAGCGTTCTGATCGTGTGGCGGGCGTGCGGGGCGACCATGCCGGCGTGGTGGACCCACACGACGATGGGATGGAGCGCGTCGGCGGCGAGTTCGGGGACGTTCTTGGTCATGGCCAGGTGGATCGGGTCGACGGGCACGGGACGTGGGTGGGCGCCGAGTTGGCCGGCGAGGGCTGGGATGGACGGGAAGCAGTTCGCCGGGATCAGCACGTCGCGGCCCCGGGTCTGCGCTGCTTCGAGGAGGAGTTCGAGGGCGTCCATGCCGGAGGCGACGGCGACCGCATGGCGGCCGAAGGCGGAGGCGACGGCCTGCTCCAGGCGTTGGGTCAGCGGCCCGTCGACCAGGCGGCCCGACTTGAGCATGTCGGCGACCTCAAGGTGCGTCTGCCGCCGGACCGGGCTGGGCAGGTGCGTGCGCCAGATCGGAACCTGGGGTGAGGCGGTCACTGGGCGGCTCCGGCAAGGAGACGCGGACCGCGCAGCGCAAAAGGCGCGTCGGGCCCGGTGTTGAGCAGCAGGTCGAGGGCGGAGAGGTGGCTGAGGAAGCCGTGCCGGCTGTGGAGCTGGCGCCAGCGCGGGTGGGTGAAGCCCTGCCACAGCACCTCGATCCCGGCCTTGTCGAAGGGCTGCTCGTCGAGGTAGACGCGGCAGCCGTCGCCCGCCAGATAGGCGTCCGCTCCGACCGCCCGGCACAGGTCGGCCAGCCGCTGGCTGCTGCTGCCGGGCACGTTGAGGCTGCTGGCCAGCACGGTCGGGGTCTCGATGCGGAACAGCCGCCCGAAGCTGAGCGTGCACCCGATGGCCAGCTCGCTCAGCACCGACCACTTCCGGCAGTAGACCTCCTCGATGTGGGTGGACAGCAGATGCCGGTGGGGCGCCTGGGCGTACGCCTGTTGAAGGGTGCGGATGTGCGAGCGGTCCCAGCGCCGGGTGTAGTCGAGGGCGGTGTCGCTCAGGGTGCGGAATCCCTCGTGGCGTACGGGCGCGGTCAGCAGGTGGCGGCCCTGCTCGGTCTTGATGTAGTTGCGGTTCTGCCAGCCGCCTCGGGTGAACTGGGCATCGTCCAGCAGGATGAGCAGATCCGCTTGGTCCCACTTGTCGAGGTAGCCGCAGTACGGCAGATAGTGCGGTTGGTGGATCGCCACGGTGGTCACGGCGCACCCTTCTTGGCGGTGGTGGCGGGTCGGGAATCAGGTCAGGTCGGGTACGAGGCGGTCGGCCAGGGCGAGGGCTTGGCCGATGGTCGTGCCCATGTCGTCGTAGAAGGTCGTGCCGCGGCCAGCGAGGAGCACGTCCGGCGCGGCAGGCAACTGCCGGTATTTCCGGGCGAGTTCTTCGTTGTGGGGGCTGCGCAGCACGAAGTCGATCTGGTTCGGTCCGGGGCCGGCGGCCTCGAAGCCGACGAGCACGGCGTCGGACGGGGCGTGCGCGCCGTTCCACGGCAGCAGGACGGGAGCGTGCGAGCGGTAGTGGGGGCTCGTCCCGTCCGGATAGGTGACCACCGGTACGGCCTGCACGTCCCCAGCGTCGAGGACCCGCCAGTTCAGGTGGAGGCTGCGGCGTTGCAGGGGGCCGAGCTGGCGGTGGAAGTGGGCGTCGATCGGTGCGGTGACGACCATGAGCTGCCGGTA
This sequence comes from Streptomyces colwelliae, assembly GCF_048158785.1. Classification (NCBI taxonomy): domain Bacteria; kingdom Bacillati; phylum Actinomycetota; class Actinomycetes; order Kitasatosporales; family Streptomycetaceae; genus Streptomyces; species Streptomyces colwelliae. Next base: position 22,778 of record NZ_JBLTJC010000075.1, read on the forward strand.
GCGGGGGCTGGGCTGGTGGTAGTAGTCGCGGCCGAGATGCACTTCGATGCGCGGGTGGTCGGCCAGCGGTTCGATCAGCGTGCCGTAGCCGCCGCACGGCAGGCCCTGCCACCGGGCCTCGGGGTGGTAGCCGCTGCTGGGGCGGTAGGAGATGCCGAACCGCTCGGCGAAGACCTCCGGCGCGAGATCGGCCGGATCGGCACCCCACTGCGCCGTGACGTACCCGCGGACGAACATCTCGTACAGCTTCGGTCCGACCTGCGCGAGAGCCAGAGTGCGCACGCTGTCCGCCGGAGCGTGGCGGTACGGCGCGGCATCCCGTTCGACGGCGTCCTGGGCCTGCTCGGGTGACATGCGGCGTCCGTAGGCGGCTTCGATGGCCTCCAGTCCGAGCGGCAGCGGTACGAGGCGGCCCGCCACGGCCGCGTGCACGGTGTGCGTGTAGGCGACCATCCGCACGCGCCCGGTGATCCACTCCCAGACCCGCGGGTCGGAGGTGGCCATGACGTGGGTGCCGTACGGGCTGTACTCCACGCCGGTCTGCGGATCGCGCCGGGACCAGCACAGGCCGCCCAGGTGGTGTTCGCGTTCGACGACCATCACGCTCGCCGGACTGCGGGTGGCGAGTTGCTCGGCCAGCACCAGCCCGAACAGGCCCCCGCCCACGATCACGACGTCGTGTGTCCGGGCCCGGGTCACAGGAACCACGCGTGCCGCTGCTCGAACTCCTCCTGCGGGGGCACCCCGACCTCACCGGCCGTCCACTGGTCCACGGTCATGGACTGCTTGATGTGGCGGCAGCCCAGCTCATAGCAGCGGGACAGGCCCATGTTCGCGATCAGCCGGCGGGCGACCTGCTGATGCTGCTCGCCGCCCCAAATGTCCTCCAGGTTGCCGTCGTTGAGGTCCCCGATGACGTACTGCTTGCTGCCCCACTGCGGGCCGCAGACGTAGACCTCCCCGTTGGCCAGCACCCAGCAGTTCACGCCGGTGGCCACCGTCCAGCAGTGGGAGTGGGCGCCGGTGACACCCTTGTTGTCGTCACCGAGGATCAGACCGATCTTGCCCGCCCACTCCGTCAGGCCACGCTCGGCGGCGAACGCCTCCAGGTCCGCCCGGAACTCGGTGCGCTGGGCTTCGTCGAGGACGAAGCCGCCGCCGCGCTGCTCGTAGTCGTCGGCGAGCCGCAGGTGGATCGAGTCGAAGCCGGTCGCCTCGGCCCACGCGTAAATGCGCGGCAGCCAGCGGTAGTTGGTGGAGTTGATGATGACCTTCGCGTTGACGGCCGGGGTGGACAGTCCCGCGGCTCGGCGGGCCGCGAGCACGGTCTTGACCGCCTTCTCCATCCGGCTCTGCCCGTGCTTGACCTGGGCGACGGCCTCGTAGGTGGTGTCGTCGTAGGCGAAGACCGCGACCTCGATAAAGACCATCTTGTCCAGGACCTCGGGGCGGGCCAGCACCTTCCCCATGGTCATGTTGGACGCCATCCCGGCCCGCGTCCTCTCGCGCGGCAGGGCGGCGATGAAGTCGGCGATCTGACCGCCGCGCCACAGCAGCGGCTCGCCGCCGCCGCAGTACTGGACGCCGCGCACGCCCATGGCCGCGATCGAGACGTGGAGGCGCTCCATCATCTCTAGCGGCATGCTGCCCTGCCCGTACGCGTGGTTGCGCTCGTCGGCGTTGCAGTGAGTGCAGGCCACGTTGCAGTCCATCGTGCCGTAGACCTCCAGCGTCCACGGCGCGGGCCGGATCTGGATCTCCCCGGGGACCGGCAAGGCCGCGGTGTCGGCGGCGGCGAAGAGCGCCTTGTGCGCGGACCAGTACGGGCGGGGCTGTGCGGTGGCGGTGATCAGGTCGGTCTCGATGGGGGGACGAGCCATCAGATGCCTCCGGCAAGGGGTCGGGGTCAGAAGAACTTGCCGTGCGGGGCGTCGAACCCGGTCAGGAATTCGAGCATGCGGTTCTGCTGGTGGTGCACGCAGAACGGGCAGGACTTCAGCACCAGTTGCTCCAGGACCTGCCGACGCTGCTCGCCGCGCCAGACCTCGGCGAACGTGGAGTCGTTGATGTTGCCGATCACCCCGGCGATGCCGTCGCCGGCGTTGGTGCGGGTGCGTTTCTGGGCGCACAAGAACACGTTGCCGTCGGCGCCGATGGCGGGCTTGAACTGCTGCCAGTGGCAGCGGCTGTACCCGCGGACCTGGTGGGTGTTGTTGTCGAAGATCCGGTCCACGATCTGAACGTCGAACCGCTCATCGTCCAAATCCAGCGCCCGGTCCAGCCCGGCCAGCATCCGCGCGTGCAACTCGGGGCCGACGGCGACGCCGGAGTACGACTTGTACTGGATGTAGTCGACCCCGCAGTCCTTGACCAGCTCGCCGCAGGCCACCAGGTCGTGCACGTTGTCGTCGTTGACGAAGAACCCGGTGCCCACCGTGCACGGCCCGTCCGCCGCCGCCAGCGCCCGCAGGTTCGCGATGATCCGGTGATGGTCCTTGTTGCCGTGCAGCCTCGCGTGCAGCTCGGGGTCGGCCGCGTCCAGGCTGAACCGTACGTACGTGGCCGCCTTCTTCAGCCGGGCGCCCAGCTCGGGGAAGACCCGCGAGCCGTTGGTAACCAGCCCCGCCGACATGCCGTGGCTGGCCGCCAGCTCGATCGCGTCGACCGTCCTGGGGTGCGTCATCGGCTCGCCCCCGCCGACGAACAGCAGTGAGGTCACCCCGAGTTGAGCCAGCTCCTCGACCAGCGACAGCAGCCGTTCGGGGGCCATCCGCTCGCTGCGCTCCTTGGAATGCAGACTGCTGTAGATACAGAACGTGCAGTGGTGGTTGCAGGAGTTCGCCGGATCGATCTCGACGCTCGTCGGGAACGGGTCCTCCCCGGCCGCGTACGCCCGGATCACATCCCGCTGCTCCAGCAGCCGCAGCGGATCGAACAGGAACCGGAACCGGTGGCCCCGCTCGATCTCCGCATACCTGTAGCCGAGGGCCTCAGCCGCGGTCCGGGCACCGGACGTCAGTTCGGCGACATCCTCGTTGACGACCTTCGCGGGAGTTACCAGGAGGGGCAGTTCACGTTGCATGTAGAGCCTCCTTCAGTCGGTTCGGTTGATACCTCAGGTGGAAGCAGCACGCGCTGCATCTCGGTCGAAACGCGCGGCGTGGAGGGTTGCTCTGCCATCCGAGCGGAGTCGGAGGCCGTTTGGCCCTCCACGCCGGGAGGGGCCCGCCCCGGCGCCGACTGCCCCTGTCGCAGCGGGCACCGTTGGCGAGGGCGGCGAGCGCCTTCTCCAACGAGTCCGGTGTTGGTGTTGTCCTGGCCTCCGCGGGCACCACCCTGCGGAGGCCAGGACGGGTCTGGACCCACCAAGGATCAGACCGTCCCGGCCCCGTCAGGGGCCGGGAGCTGGACCCTTGTTCCCCGCCCGCCGTCGGGTGCGGGGAACAAGGGCGTTCCGCCTTCTGCCGCCGGGGAAGGGGGCTGACCGGCGGCCGAGGAGTCAGCGGATTCCGCGTTGCCGTTCTGTGTCGGTGACGTGGCTGCGGTGCCAGTCGAGTTCGGCGCGGGCGGCACGGGCGTAGTGCCTCACGACGTCCTGGCCGAGCAGGTGGTGCGCGGCGGTGCTGTGCTCGAAGTGCTGGAGCGCGTCGGCCAGATCGGCGTAGGCGGGAATCGCGCTGGTGTCGTGGTAGGCGTCCCTCTCGCAGGCCGGCCGGGGCTCCAGTTTCTCCTCGATGCCGTGGGCCATCGCGGCGATGTAGGCGGTGAGGGCGAGGTAGGCGTTGGCGTCGGAGCCGGCGAGGCGGACCTCCAGGCGGGCGCCGGGGCCGTGGCCGGTGACGCGGACGGCGCAGCCGCGGTGGTCGATGCCCCAGTTGTAGCGGGTGGGGGCGAAGCTGTGCGGGCGGAGGCGCTTGTAGGAGTTGGCGGTGGGCCAGTAGAACGGGGCAAGGTGCGGCAGGAGGGAAATGAGGCCCGCGATGGCGTGCGTCATCAGCGGCGGCAGGTCTTGGGCGCGGTGGTGGTCGAATCCTGCATCACCGTGCTCGTTCCACAGCGACAGGTGCAGGTGGAGTCCGCTGCCTGTGCCGGTCTGCGGGGCTGCCATGAAGGCCGGGACCAGGTCGTCGTGTCCGGCGACATCGCGGGCCAGGAGCCGGAAGAGCGCGTAGTCGTCGCAGGCGCTAAGGGCATCACCGTAGGGGAGCGTGACCTCGGCCTGCCCCGGCGCGCCCTCCGTCTTGAACGCCTCATAGGGGATACCCGCGTCGGCCAGGGCGCCGCTGAGGTGACGGGCGAAGGACAGGGCGGCGGGAGGGAGGTCGAGGGCGTAGTCGAGGTTCTCGCTCCACGCCGGTACCGGGCCGGATTCGCCGTTCGCGAGGAGGACGAACTCGCTCTCCACTCCCACCCGCACCTCGTATCCCAACTCGCGCATCCCATCGAGCTGGGTGCGGAGCATGTGGCGGGGGTTCACCTGGACGGGTGTGCCGTCGTGCTGGACCGGGTCGCCGATCACGATGACGGTGCCGGGTCGGGTGGGGAGCACCCGGGCGGTGCTCAGGTCCGGTGTGACGAGGAAATCGCCGAAACCCTGTGTCCAGCCGGTGAGTTCGAACCCCTCCAAGGGGATCATGCCGGTGTCGGTGGCCGGGAGGTAGGAACACATCTCCGCCCCGCCGGCCATCCGCTCCAGGAACACCGGCGCGCTGAAGATCTTACCCTTCAGGCGTCCCTGCATGTCCGGTATGGCGAGCATGATCTCGGTGATGCGCCGTGCTTCGACGAGTTCGCGAAGCGACTCCTCGGAGACCGCGCCGGACGGCCAGAGCGTAGCGGGGCGGACGGTTTTCCCCGTGGTCATCAGTAGCCTCCCTCGCTGAACGCTGCGGCTTCGCCAGGAAGCGGGGTGCCTGCAGCGGCGAGTTGGTAGTCCCGCTTGCCGCGGGTCACCCAGGTGATCGTGGCGAGCAGCAGGGCGACCAGCAGTGTCACGCCGGCGTAGTTGAAGGAGGTGACGGTGATCGGCCTGGACTGCGGCAGGCAAAACACGGTGGTGATGACGACCACGTAGGCGACGGCGATGACGCCGACCGGCCGCCGCCAGCGCCCCAGCGTCCAGGGGCCGGGTTGGTAGGCGCGTCCCTTGCGCAGGGCCAGGAAGACGGGGATGCCGTAGGTGGGGATCATGCCGACCGCGTTGATCGCGGTGATCGCGCCGTAGGCGGTAGGTGAGTACAGGACCGGCAGGGTGAGTGCGAAGGGGACGATGACGGCGAACCATACGGCTCGGGTGGGTGTTCTGGTCCGGGAGTTGACACGCAGCCAGCTTTTCCAGCCGGGCAAGGCGCGGCTGCGGGAGAACGCGTAGATCATGCGGCTGGCCGCGGCGACCTCGGCGTTGCCGCAGAACAGCATCGCCACGATGACGATCAGGAGCAGGGCCTTGGCGCCGGATGCGCCCAGGACGTCGAGGAAGATCTGCGCCGGCGGGACATCGGTCGGCGTGTGCTGGGTGGCGGTGTAGTCCTGCATGGCGAACAGCAGGCCGGCGATGAGCACGAACCCGGCCAGCAGGGACACCCAGATGGAACGCACCATGCCCTTCGGTGCGGAGATCTGCGCGTCTTTCGTCTCCTCGGCCACGTGCGCGGAGGCGTCGTAGCCGCAGAAGGTGTAGCCCGCGAGAAGGCCACCGATGAGTGCGACGTAGAGGGGGCTGGAGAAGCCCGTGTCGTTGTGGAAGTGCGTGAACACGAAGCCCACCGACTGGTGCTTGGCCGGAGCGAGGGTGAGTGTGCCGACGATGACGGCGACACCGGCGAGCTGCCACCACACCGAGATCGAGTTGAGGACGGTGACCAGGCGCACGCCTGCGGAGTTGAGCAGCCCGTGCAGCAGGAGGATGGCGCCGAATATCAGCATGGTGCCGGCCGGGGTGGGGGTGATGTCCCACTGGAGCTGGGCGAAGGCGCCGATGAACGTGGCGGCTCCATAGTCGATGCCCGCGATGGCGCCGAGCAGGCCGAGCAGGTTCAGCCAGCCGGTGTACCAGCCCCAGCGCCTGCCGCCCAGCTTCTCGGCCATGAAATAGGGTCCGCCGGAGGTCGGGTAGGCGGAGACCACGTCGGCCAGCGACATACCGACCAGCAGCGTCAGCCCGCCGATAACGACCCAGCTGCCGAGCATGACGACGGGCCCGCCATGAGCCAGGCCGAACCCGAACAGGGACATGCCGCCGGCCAGGATGCAGATGACGGAGAAGCTGATCGCGTAGTTCCCGAACGTGCCCATCTTGCGGGACAGTTCGGGCTTGATTCCGAGGGCTTCGAGGACGTCGTCGTCGTCCGGCGGCGTCATGGTGACGGCGTTCCTGTGAGACACCAGTAATCCACTTTCAGGGAGGGAGAGATGCGGGCAAGATCGGAATAGGAGCAGGTACGCGGAGCCTGTGGAGGGGCGCGAGCGTTCATAGGGCGCCCTGTTTCAGGACGGCGCGCCGGATGCGGAGGAACTCGTCCGTCCAGTCCCGGGATCGGCCGAGGCTGTCGTTGACGTCCTTCCATGGCTGAGGCGTGACGTAGGGGCCCAGCGCGTTGAACACTCGCTTCGCCGGGCCGGTCTCGCCGCAGGCCACCAGGGCGTGCGCCAGGTGGTTCAGGTCCCAGTTCGACAGCCACGGGTACTCGGCACTGGGGATCGGGGAGAACCACTCCTGGAACGCCCGCATGGCAAAGTGGCGCACCTGTTCCGTCTGCCAGAAGCCGAGGGCACCGCTCTGGCCCTTGCCATGCCGTTCCCTGTACAGGTCCATGAGCGCGTACAGCGGCAACAACAGCAGTTCGGTATGCGGGCGATTCCCCGAGATGATCCACTGCGCGTACTGCAAGGCAGGAACAGCTCCGCTACGACTCAGGAAGTACTCGCGCATACGGTGGTGCGCATCCCTGTTGCCAGGATGACGCCGGTCTGCCTCAGCCCACAGGGGCCACGGCCCGGACAAGTGCATCTCGAAATCGTCCAGCCGGTCCCACGGCTCGGTGCGGTTTCGCCAGTAGGGGTCGAAGGTCCGCGGGTCGTACGGGAGCCGGGTCAGCTGAAGTCGGCCATTCCACGGCTCGGGAGACTCCGGCCAGAGTGCTTCGGCCCACTTCCATTCCTTGTGTGCCATCGCCGCAGCACGGCCCACCACATCCGCGGCCTTGCCCTCACGATGGAGCTGCAACGCCCCTTGGGTGAGGGCTCGCCCCCACAGCACGGACGCCTGCCGACTCTGCGGTTCCTCGTCCCGCCACATCTTGATGACGCCGCGTGCGCCGGGGTCGGATAACAGCAGTTGGCAACGCCGCGCGAGTAACGACCAGTTCGATCCCGTGCGGATGAGCAGGTCCCGGGCGGACAAGTAGCGTCCCATCCGCAGGTCTTCCAACGCGGCACGCACGTCGGAGTCGGCTCCGACAGGGCTGACGATCGGAGTCATGCCATTGGGGGGCGTCGCAAGATCATCTCGGTAGGTACTGGGGGCGACACCAGTCAGCGGCAAATCAGACATAACAGCCTCAAGGTTGGAGGTGGGATTGCGGCAGCGATTCCGGCTTGGGGCACGGCGCGTACGCGGGTCAGGATGTGTTCAGGGCATCAAGAGGGCGTGGACAGAGGGGAGTTGGCCGCCGGGATGCGGGCCTCGACAGGGGGAGCGAGGCGCGCGGCACCCCGACGGCCGGTCGGGGGGGCCGGTGTTCGGCGGGGGTCAGGCGTGCAGTACGTGGGGCTTGATCAGGGCCTGGACGATCTTTCCCTCGTCCGTGGGGGCGTAGGAGATTTCCGCTCCGCGCCGGCGGGCGGTCCACAGGCCGCGGGGTCGCTCGCCCTCGGCCGGTTCCCAGCTCACGGCCTTGTCGAAGTCCGGGAATTCGGTGCGGCCGTCGTGCACCTGGAAGATGAGTTCCCCGCTCTGGAGCAGCGCCCACCGCATGGTGATCACGGCGTACTCGGGCACGCAGGTGTGCGCGAAGGCGTTGGCCATCAGCACGCGCCCGATCGTGGCCAGATCCTCGATGTCCACGAAGCCGTGATCCTGGGGCAGGTACGCGTAGAGGTAAAGGCGGGTGTAGCGGTGGGCGTTGCCGACGACGTGGCGATCCGCCCGGAACTCCACTTTCTGGATCCAACTGGTCTCTGCGCACCCGAGATCGGGGATCACAGCGACACCACCGTGTTCCATGTCGTCGTTCCTTCTCGCAAGAGGGAGGGAGCACCAGGTCGTCATGCCGTCAGAGCTGACACCCCAGTTGTCGGCGATAGCGCGAACGAGGAAGAGGCCGCGGCCGTCCTCATCGTCGAGAGCCGCTTCACGCAGTACGGGGAGTTGATGAGAGCCGTCCCGCACCTCGATCAAAAGGTGTATGTCGGTGAGATACACACGAAGCCCGACATCACCGATCCCGTGCTCGAACGCGTTCGTGACCAGCTCGGTGACGAGCAGGTCGGCGGACTCGATGAGTCCCGGCCAGCCCCAATACCGCAACCCGGCCCGGACGATGACCCGAGCGCGACCCGGCACGGCTCGGTCTGCTTCGGCGATAACGCCAGCCGTGGAGCCCTCGTTTCGCTCGAAGGACATGTTGAATCCGGGGTACTTGCGGAGAGGAGGGAGGATTCTGGGGAGCGTTCGCGCGATGGTCGCAGTTGGTGTCATGCCGTTTTCTCCATGCGTCCTCACTTGGCGATCAGCGTCCAGGAGTCAGTGGCCGGGGACTGCCCTGCCCGGGGTGCTGGTGGGGACCCCTACGGTTTCAATCAGGGCAGTTGGCGTCACGGGCACGCGTGACCAACTTTTTTGGACACGCACCGACGCGCCAATCAGGAGCAATCGCCTTGTTTGGACGACCAGTTGGGCTGCATATCCCCGATCTCCCGGTTCACGCCCACCCGATCGAACAATGACGCAGCTACCTTGAGTCCACGACACCGCAAAGGGAGCACGCTCATGAACGCCCCCTCGAAATCTGGTTCCAAGGCAGACCGGGACGCTCTCCGCCACGACATGACTAGCGCCGGATGCGCGCTCGCCGATATCGCTATCGAGATGCGCACCCGCTTCAAGATGCGTCCCAGAGAAGCGTGGCGGCATGCCCACGGCTGGACTCTTCAAGAGGCAGCCGACCGCATCACCCAAGGAAGCGCCAGACGCCTCGGCGAGTCCGTCGCCGCCGACGCATCCCTCGTTGGCAAGTGGGAGAAATGGCCCGGCCCTTCCTCACGTCGCCCGAGCCTCTCAGTCCTGTTTGCCATGGCGGAGACCTTCTCATGCCGCGTGGAGGACCTGCTGGACCTGGAAGACCGGCGCGTGCTCCCCGAGGCAGACCTGCGCCTGCTCACCCATCGCCTGTCAACCACCGAACCGTCGGGCACGCCGGCCACGGCGTCGTCCATCAATGCCCCGCCTGAACCGACTGGGTCCAATCTCGTGCGTCTTGCCGCCGACGAGTCCGCGACGTGGGCGCAATGGGCGGAGGCCTCAAACGTCGGCGATATCGCCCTTGAGCAACTCATGGCCGAGACTCGGTCGCTCGCCTCGGACTACCTCACTGCAGATCCCGTCGCGCTCTTCGTCCGCACCCGAGCACTACGTGACCGCGTCTTCGCTCTCCTCGAAGGCCACCAGTACCCCCGCCAGTCGACCGACCTGTACGTCGCGGCCGGTTACCTGTGCGGGCTCCTGGCATGGATGTCCTCCGACTTGGGACAATTGCGCGACGCAGAAACCCAGGGTCGGACGGCGTGGCTATGCGCCGAGCTGGCACGGCACAACAACCTGCGTGCCTGGGTGCTTTCAACTCGCTCCAAGGTGGCGTTTTGGGATGGACGCCTCCGGGAGGCGATCAACTTCGCCCGGCGCGGTGCCACCTTCCGCACGACGGGCACGGTGGCAGTGCTCCTCGCGTGCCAAGAGGCCGACGCCTGGTCGGAACTGGGTGCCCAAGACGAGGCCTTGGCGGCGCTCGCCTATGCCGAAGACGCGCGCGCCGCTATGAGTAGCGAAGACGAGATCGGGGGCATCTTCGCCTGTCAGCCCGCACGGCAGGAGAACTACGCCGCGGCCGTCCAACTGCGTGTTGGTCGTCACGCCGATGCCTTGAGATCCGCAGACAACGCTCTCGTCCTCCTGGCCGTACAGCCGGTCAGGGCCTACGGCACCGAGGCACAGATCCACATCAGCCAGGCCGCAGCCCATCTCGCCAACGGGGAAGCGGAGGGCGCGCTCGAAGCCCTCGCGCCTGTCCTCGCCCTTCCGCCGGACCACCGCATGGAGCCCGTTGCCCGCCGCCTCAGCGAACTGTCCACAAGCATCGGTCGATCTCGCGCCAGCGGAACCGCGACCGTCGGCCTGCGACAAGCCGTCGAAGAGTTCTGCGTGCACTCCGCTCCGCGACATCTTGCACTCTCGCCAGGAGAGGGCTCTCCCTGATTTGATCCCGAGCTATGAAGACTCAACCCGAGACCATGCGGAACCACTGGTGGTGGCGGCCCGGCTGGAGTGTGGGCCGTCGTTTCTACACCTGGCACCTGACGTTCGAACGCCAGGACGATGTGCACCGACTCGCTGCCGAGTACCGTTCCGCGCTCGCACCTCTCGGCGAGATACTCACCCCAATCCCCGACCAATGGCTGCACCTGACCATGCAAGGCATCGGCTTCGTGGGCGAGACCAAAGACCAGGACGTCCACAGCATCGTGGATGCAGCCCAAACACGGTTGGCCGCTATCTCAGCCTTCGACGTCCGGATCGGACCCGAGGTGTTGGACCCCGAAGCGGTGCTCCTGCACGTCCACCCCGACCGCCCTGTTCGGGCCGTCAGAAACTCCATTCGGGAGGCTATTGGAGAGGTTCTCGGCGAGGTCCCAGAGAAGGCCGCGGGCTTCACTCCGCACGTCTCCGTGGCCTACAGCGCGGGAGAGGGTCCCGCCGAGCCCATCAGGGAGGCCCTCTCCGGTCTCAGCCTCCCGCCAGCGCATGCTCGCATCTCCACTGCGGAACTCATCGTCATCCACCGGGACAACCAGATGTATGAGTGGGAGACCTTCGCGAAAGTGGCGCTCGGCTGATGGTCTTCTGCCAAGTGGGGTCTTGCCGCCCGAGCCGTGGGCCGCAAGACCCCGCACCCCACATTGCGGCAGATGTGGCCGCAGCTCAGTCGCACCGGCCAGGACCCGGAGGCGCCAGGCCAGACCCAGCACCGCATCGCCTGTGAGCGGGGGCGACGAGGCCTCGCCCGTGGGGCCGACGGCGGTCGGCTAAGGCGACCGTATGACGTCGGATGTGGAGCCGGCGCTCGTGCTAACCCCAAGCACCATCAGCCGAGGGTGAGCTTGTTCCGCTTTGGCGGACACCATCGCTGTGGTGGTCAGGCTGCGAGTGCGGTCTCATATTCGGCGGGACTGCGGTAGCCGAGGCTGCTGTGCAGACGGTGCAAGTTGTACCAGCCCTCGATGAAATCAAAGATCGCGGTGCGGGCGGCGGCCTTGAGGGCTGCGTGGGCGGCGGCCGGGAGGGCGACGTTGAGGAGCACCTTGTGGTCGGTGTCCGGGTAGTGCGTGGTGATCACGTCGATGGGCAGCCGTGCCCCGAGCCGGTGGCGCAGCCTGCGGGCGGCCTGGTGAGGGGTCTTGGCGTGGACGAGGGTCATGAGGCGGGTGGCGTTGTGGTTGGCGGCGAGCGGCAGTACGCGGGCGGCGTCACGCAGTTCGGCCGGGCCCAGGGTGCGAGTCAGGAGGATTTCCAGGGCGTGGTGCGGCATCGTCATCCCCTCCCCTGCCGACGGGCCTGGGAGTGGGGCAACCGGGTGTGGATGTGTGCCGCGTGCAGGAGGGGCTCGAAGGGCTGCCATCCGGCCAGGGCGAGTTCGGCGGCACCGGATGCGGCGTGTGCGGGGCAGCGTTGGCCGCGCCAGCGCAGTTGTTCGCTGTAGGGGAGCTTGCCGAGGTCGTAGACGGCCATCAGGCCGCCAGGGAGGGCGAGTTGGCCGTGCTGAACTGTGGCCAGCAGCAGCCTCCAGGTACCGGTCGGACCGGCGGGGGCAGAGACCATGTGGGTACAGCGGTGGCGGTGGCGGGTCTGGGCCACGCAGCGCAGATCGTTGAGGGGGTGTTCGGCGAGATAGCGGCAGACCAGCATCTGTACGACGGGGCGGTCGGGTTCGCCGGTGTCGGCATCGGTGGCGGTGGCGGGTTGTGTGCTGACGGCCGGGGCAGGGGTGAAGACGCTGGTGTCGATCATGCGACGGGTGCGGACGGCGAGTTGGCGTCGGAGCGCTTCGAGGCCCGGGGCAGTACGACAGGTGAGGGTGCGGCGGGGGCAGAGCAGGGCATGCGGGATGCGGCACCAGTCGCTGCCGTCACCGTGTGGATGGGCGATGCCGCCGCTCAGGTGCCAGCGACAGGACTCGGGAACGTCGGCGACGGCAAGTTCGGCCGGGTGCAGGGCGATGGGCCGCTGGTCGGTGCGCTGGTAGAGGTCGATGCGGTTGCCGCACTGACGGCAGCAACGGCTCTGACCGACGCGCAGCAGGCGGCTGGGACTGGTGCCAGCCACCCGCAGAGGCCGAGCCGACGACCTCGGCGTTGTCGTCCCGTTCGGCGACCGCGTCCGCACGGTGGTGGCCGCGCTGCCGCGCCATCGGCGGCATCCAGCCGGTCGTCACCGTGACGACTCCGAGCGCCGCCATCAGCAGCAAGGCCACCGCGGCCAGCCATGTCAAC
>NZ_JBLTJC010000076.1:0-35388 GCF_048158785.1 Streptomyces colwelliae
ATCCTGCGGATCCGAAGGGGGTTCGGGTGGGGGATCGGGCGGTGAACGATGCGGTGTTCAAGTCGGCGCTTACGTATTTGGCGGACAGCGGGGATGAGTTCCCGCCGTCGTTGCGGGAGCCGATGGCCAACGTGCTTGTCAATCATGGGGGTACGGTGCATGCGGCCATGAGTGAGGTCGCCATCGCCAAGTCGCCCTTGGATCAGCATCAACTCTTCGAGGTCGCGAAGCAGGTGTCCAAAGAAGAGGGAGCGTATGGCACGCTGAACGGCGGGATGAATCAGGCAATGGTGTCGGGAATTCACAACGACCATGAAAACTCCCCCGACTCCCTGATCCGGGCCGGCCGCACCGTCGGGTTCCTGGAGGAGGCACGACAACAGGCCGCAGGAGACCCGAAGGTCGCAGAGTTTGAGACGAAGCCGTTCTTCGACAAGGCGATTGGTTATATCCCGGTGGTGAGCGGCGACGTGCAGATGGGGTTTGATTATGTGACGGATCAGTGGCTGGCGGACGAACAGAAGAGACTCGATGACGAACAGTCGGATGAAAACGTCCGGTCCTATTCCAAGAGGAACGGTCAATTGATGGCTCTCTCGGATGAGTGGAAGAAAACCCATCCGGCGGGTGGTGGCCCGTACTTCAACCCCGAGGAGCAGATCAGCAGATCTTCTCGTGACGGAATTGCGCAGGCCGTCGGAGTGTCCGGTGAGGAACCCGGATGACTGCCCGCATGCGCTTGACCGTTTTGTCGTTGGCCATCCTTGCGGTGTCCTGCGGCGCGTCCACCGATCACGAAGTCCCGGGGGTGATTTGTGGTACGCGTATCGATCCAGCCCTCACCCGGCCGTTCGTGAAGGCTGCGGATGATTTCCACGAGTTCAATCGAGTGGAACGCTCCAAGGCCATCACTGCACCCTGTGTGCTCTTGGAGGGGAGCGACCCTGTCCTCGAACTTCGCTTCGCGTGGGATGACTCCGAAACGGACCTCATGTACCTCGCGTTGGACCCCGGAACAATTTCCCGTATCACAGAGCCACGCAGTATCGACTTCACCTACAAGACGATCGTCGGCACTGATGGCGCGATCTCAACTACTCCTTGCAAAACGGAAGGTGGCGACTACTTCACCCTCGTCGTCCAACTCCCCCAAATCAGCCTCATGGACCACACCCACCGCAAGGACATCGAGAAGTTCATGCGTGCGTACTTCCCGGCCACTCTCAAGACCTTGGGGTGCAAGTGAGGGCAATAGACCCCCGGGCCTGAGTACGAGCGCTCATGTGCCGCCCCGCGCCCCGCAGTTGGCTGGGCGCATGTCGATCACACAGGGCACTCCGGTACGCGCTACATGGCTGGGACCGCTGATCGCGACGGTCGTCACCGTCCCCGCCGCCTTCTTCGCGTACATCATCGGCTGCCTCACCCCCATGGCCTGCGACTCCTGTAACGGCGCGGAAGCCGAGCACTTCGACCGGAGGTTCGACACCGCCTTCACGCTTCTCGAGGTGGGGCTTCTCGCGTCCCTCGTCATGCTGATCGTCAGCTGGGGCCTGCCGCAGACCGACGAGAACGTCGCCCGGCGCGCGGTGTTCGCCGTCCTCGCACCCTGCACCGTCGCGTTCTCGTTTCTCCTCTTCACCGGGATGGTCCCGTCCCCCAACTGACAGTGGCCGATTCTGATCGCTTAGCGCTACGGAGCGAGTTCAGACTGTCACTAGGTGTAGCTAAAGTGGGTGGTGGTACTGGGGTGTTGAGGAATCCACGGGGGAGGACAGCGTGCTGTCGAGCGACGGTGGATCGGGCTCGGGGACGTCGCCTTGGGCGTCCGGTGTGTTCGATGCGGTGAAGGGCGCCGCCGATGTCGCCACCGAACTGTCGTCCTTCACGGCGTTCCAGAAACGAGTCGACCAGCTGATCCGCGATTTGAAGGGCTCGGACGTCGGCCCGGGAAAGGTCGGCCAGGAGCAGCTCGTACGGCATCAGTTCGGTGGCGGTGGCCGCCAATGGTCCGAAGCGGCAGGGCTGTTCACGGCGTACGAGACGGTGGTCGGCGAACTCGAAACACTCTCGACGCTGCTCTCCGACTCGATGGAGGGCATGAACATCGCGGTGCTGGCCTCGCACAAGGGCTACCAGAACATCGACCTTGACCTCCGCGACCGTATGACCGCGATCAGCGCGGAGACGACGAAGCACTACGGCGGCGCCTACGACCCCCGGCTCCCGAAGAAGCCTCACGCCGTCACCGGAGGCGACGCGGGAGGCACGATCTGATGTCCGCCGTAGCGTCCGGAACCGGCAGTACGCCCTTCGAGGACATGAGCCACGAGCAGATGCTCGCGTGGCTCGACCAGGCGAACTCGGGAATGGTGCGGTTCGCCGCCGACCGCCTGACCGCGGCCGCCGAGGAGATCCACAAGATCGGCGAAGAGCTCAAGATCCGCCCGCAGTACGTGGAATGGAAGGGCGAGGGCGCGGACGCCTTCCGCGGTTGGGCCGCCGACCTCGCCAACTCCACCCTGCGCCTGGGCGACTTCGGCGACAACGCGGCGAAGTGGCTGGGCCAGGCGTCCGACGCGATCGCCCACGCACAGGCCTCGATCCCGCGCGACACGAAGAGCGCACGGGCGAACCTTGCCGCGGCGACCCTGGCCCACAACGACCCGGACGCCACGGCGGCCACGGCCGTCACCACCAAGTCCGCGACCGAACTCGCCGCCCTCGCCGCGAACAAGGAGAAGGTCCGCCAGGAGGCCGCACTCCAGATGCTCAAGCTGGGGCAGTCGTATCGGTTGGCGGCCACGCAGATGGACGGGTTGGAGCGGCCGGCTTTTCCGCCGCCGCCGGATGCGATCCGACCGCCGGAGAAGTACGGGTCGTCGGACGACCTGGCTCGCTCTGAGGATGCGAGTTCCCACAGGGCGGGTGGGCGCGCCACGGTGTCCGGTCCGGTTGGCGCCGACGGCGTCACACGTACGCGTGCCGCTCATCCCGACCAGTCCGAGGCCAAGACGATCGCCGTCGGGCAGACGTCGGCCGATCGCCCGGCCCTGGAGGACAGAGAGCGCTCCACGCGGGTGGGCATCGACTCGGTGGGCTCTCTCACCGATACATCTCAAACCGCCACGAGCATGACGGGCGGGGCGCCGGCGCCGGTCCGTCCGGAGGCGAGTGTGCTTCCGTCAGCAGGTGGTGCCGCCGAACCGATCGAGGGTGTTGCTTCGCGCGGGCCCGTCGGATTCGGTGGGCCGGGCAGATCTGCTGTCGGCGGGCGTGCGGCCGGTCCGCTCGGGCAGGGCACCACAGGTTCCGTCACCGGCCGGGGTGTAGGCGAGGCGAGTCCGGTCGCCAACCGCGATCTGCGCGGTTCCGGCACGACATCCGGTCGTAGTGTTCCCGGCCGAGGCCTGCTTACCGGCCGTGGCATTCCGGCCGGCTCGGGAATCATCGGCGGGCATCCGACCGAAACGCCCGCTACCAGCAGATCGACGGGGCGGTCGCCCGGCAGCACGGTCGTCGGCGGAGAGCGGGCGGGAAGCCGCGGTCCGACCGGCCGGACGCCCGTCGCGGAACCGGGGAGGCAGGCGCCGGCCGGTCCAGCGGCCGGGCGTTCCTTTCCCACTCCGTCGAACGGAGTCGTCGGCGGCACTCTGCGTCGGACAGGTCGTGCTCCGGCCCGTCCTGGCGCACCGGTACCTTCCGCCCCGACACGAGGAGGCATCTCCGGAGGTACGCCCACCGAGGCCGGCCCCCGGGGCGGAGTACCCGGCGATGCCGCCCGGCCGACCGGTCGTACTGGACAGGGGAAACAGGAACAGCGGGCTCGCCGTCGTAGCGAACCACCGCCCTCCGACTGAGGCCAGGGCCACGAGAGGAAGTACATGTCCACGAGGAACAGCTGGCGCAGGGCGTCCGGCGCCGTGGCCTCAGCCGTGACGGGCCTTCTGCTGTTCGGCGCTACGGCCACTCCGGTGCACGCCGCCTCCACCCGCTCCCAGCAGTGGCACCTGGACGCCATGCACGCGGAGGACATGTGGCGAACGAGCACGGGCAAGGGCATCACGGTCGCCGTGATCGACACCGGAGTCGACCCGGACAACCCGGACTTGAAGGGGCGAGTGCTCGACGGCAAGGACCTCGCGCCTTCGAGCCGCTCCGGTGACGAGCACACGGACTACGACGGCCATGGCACGGGGATGGCCGGCCTCATCGCAGGAACTGGCGCCTACGACGGGGGCAACGGCGCGTTCGGTCTCGCTCCGGGGGCCAAGATCCTGCCCGTCCGCATGCCTGCGGACAGCGACACCAATGGCTTCGCCGGGCCTTCCTACTTCAGCAAGGCGATCCGTTATGCGGCGGACGCCGGAGCCGAGGTCATCAACATTTCCATGGGCGGGCGTCTCAACAGCCCTCAGCTCACGGCCGCGGTGAAATACGCCCTGGACCACGGCTCGCTCGTTTTCGCGGCCGTAGGAAATGACGGGGGGAAGGGCAATCCCGTCGAGTATCCGGCGGCCACGCCCGGTGTGGTCGGGGTGGCGGCGGTGGGCAAGAACCTCCGTGGGACCGCCGAATCCGAATCCGGCTCGCAGGTCGACATGGCGGCCCCGGGTGAGGACATGGTCCACGCCTGCGGAGGCGAGACGGGCCTCTGCAGGAGCCACGGCACCAGCGACGCCACCGCCCTGGCCTCCGCCAGCGCCGCCCTCATCTGGTCCAAGCACCCCACCTGGACCAACAACCAGGTCCTGCGCGTCCTGCTCAACACGATCGGCGCCCCCACGGACGGCGCGAAGCGCAACGACTCGATCGGGTACGGCATCGTCCGGCCGCGGATCGCGCTTCAGGATCCCGGTGATCCGGGCGCGGCCGGCACCTACCCGCTCCCGGACTTTCAGGACTCGGCGTCACCGTCTTCCGGCGCTGTGGCCCCCAAGAACTCGGCTGCCCGGGATAAAGAAGGCAAAGAATACAAAAGAGGCAACGGAGCGACTGAAGTCTCCTCCGATGAGGACGGGGGCAACGGCCTCGGGATGGGGCTGGGCACAGGCGTTGTCGTGGTTCTTGGTGCCGTGATCGCGGTAGCCACCATCTCCGCCATCCGCAGGCGTCGGACATCCGCCGCACTGCCTCCGCCGCCCGCGGACGCTCGGGAGTAACTCCCGCACCCGGTAGATGAGTTCATCCCGCATCCCGCATCCGGCTGAGTACGGATACTCATACGCCGTGGTGACCGATGCGGATGAGGCAAGTGGTGCGGGGTCGCTACGGTACGTTTCGAACGTTGAGCGTTGCGATCGTGTGTTCGCATCCGCTCGGCGGCATGCCGAGTGACACGGGGAGGGGCCACGCATGGCGTGGGAGGAGTGGGAGCAGCTCAAAACCGCGGCGGCTGACCGGAGTTCAGCCCGGATGCAGCTGAACCACGTACCGATGGACCCGGGTGGTTCCGGCGGCCAGCTGGTGTCGAACCGGCGCGACTGGGCCAAGGCGGGCGACGACGTCGGCTCGCTCCGTGAGGACATCAGCAAGGCGTTCGGGAAGCTGACGGACGGGCAGAAGGGTCTCGGCAAAGACTCCGGCTGTGTGACCGCAGCGGCTCAGAAGGAGGTCCACGACTCGTGGGAAACCGGAAACCTACGTCAAGAACGTCAGCGCGCGTTGCGGGAAGCTCTCGGGGTTGCTGGAGAAGGCGGGCAACGAACAGCTGAAGACCGATGAGGCGGTCAAGGCCGAGGTGGGCAACCTGGAGGTCGAGTACTCGGACACCCCGGCTGTCGGTGGCCAGGACAAGGGGCAGTGACGCGTCGTCATGGAACTCGCGCCCCTCAAAGCTCTGAAGCCGACCGAGTACTCGGAGGCGGCCGACGGATACCGCAGCACCTCCGACATGGCGAGCGCGGTCAAGGACCGCATCGAGAACCAGATCGCCGTAGCCATGAGGAACTCGCTGAAGGGCGAAGCCGCGACCGCGGCGGTCAAACAGCTGATGGAGCTGGGCAAGAACTTCCACTACATCCAGGTCGAGTGCGGTCTTGTCAGTACGGCGCTCGAGGCGTTCTCGTACGAGGTGGGAGCAGCCAAGGCGAAGCTCGACGCCGCGCTTGACGGTGCGGCGGCGGCGAAGCTCACGGTGAACTCCGACGGTTCCATCAGCTATCCACCGGGCGGGCAGAAGAGCGAGGACGGCAAGATCCCCGACGGCGGTACGGTCAACGGCCTCACGGACGGTACGGCCTCCGCGGTCGCCCGCCAGGCGGCCAACTTCGACCCCAACCCTCATCACCGTCTTGCACAGGACTACGCGGACCAGATCGCCGGTGCCCTCAAGGAAGCTACGGAGACGGACGAGAAGTGGGCCCCGAAGCTGAGGGCGTTGAAGGCCGACGACGATCTGACCGTGTCCGACAAGGACTGGGCCGACGCGTCCTCGGACACGAAGGGCGTGACCGAGGCGGGCAAGAAGTACCTCGACTCCCTGCCCCAGCCGCCCAAGAACGGCAGTACGAAGGACAACGCGGAGTGGTGGAAGGGGCTCACCGCGGAGGAGCAGGCCGCGTGGATCTCCATGCGGCCCGACAGTGTGGGCGCGATCGACGGGTTGCCTGCCACGGTCCGGGACGAGGCGAACCGGATCGTGCTCGCCGAGGCGCACGGTGTCGCGCAGGGCGAGTACGACACCTGGCTGAATCAGCACCCTGAACCCTCGCCGCGCTATCAGCCCTACATCGATCCCTACACGGGGACCATCATGAAGAGCATCAGCGTGGAGACGCAGGAGTGGAAGGACTGGGAAGAGTCCAGAAAGTCCGCCCACAAATCCCTCGACGGCATGAATGCGATTCAGACGCGCTTCGACGCGACCGGTACCAACGGACTTCCAGATGCCTACCTGCTGGGATTCAGCACCGAAGGAGACGGCCGCGCGATCGTCGCCAACGGAAATCCTGACACCGCGGATCACACGGCGGTATATGTTCCGGGTACGACGGCGGATCTGGGCAGTATCGAAGGCAACATCAACCGGATGGTCAATGTCTGGCACGCAGCCGATGTCAAAGCTGCCGGGAAATCCGTTTCCACGATCACCTGGCTCGGCTACGACGCACCTGACAGCGTCGTCAAAGACGCACCGTTCGAACACTACGCATCCGACGGGGCACCAGCATTCCGTAATTTCATGGACGGACTCGACGTGTCGCATTCCGGAGATTCACCGGCGCACACCACAGTGATTGCGCATTCGTACGGAACGACCCTGGTCGGCGCGGCGGCCGAAACGGGGCATCTCAACGCCGATGACGTCGTGCTCGCCGGCAGCCCCGGCGTCAAGGTGTCCGACGCCGATGCGATGGACGTGCCCAAGGGGCATGTGTGGAACGAGGAGGCCGACGGAGACGCGGTGCCGGATCTCGGCCGTTGGGGCCACGGCGGGGACCGCTTCATCATCCCCAGTGACCCGGGATTCGGCGCCAACCAACTGACCACCGACACCGAAGGGCACAGCGGTTACTGGAATGAGAACTCCCAGAGTCTGATGAACCAAGCCCTGGTGGTCGTCGGGAAGGGCGATGAGGTGGAACTGAAGCCGCCGCCCGACCCCTGGGCGCACGTGAAGTAAGAAAGCCCGCAGCCCAGCCCGACGAAGAAGGCCCCTGACGTGAAGACCAAACTGATCACCTTGGCGTTCACCGTACCCCTTGCACTCACTACCCTCACGGGATGCAGCATGACTGACAACGACTCCGACGAAACTCCGTCCGCTGGTACGAGCACGTCACGTGACGCCTCCGACGCGATGGAAAAGGTGTCCAGCGGTATATACGACCTGATCGGTGTCAAGGGGAAAACGTCCGACAGCCGTCCGGGAGTCATGGACTGCTCGGGCAAGGACACGAAGACGTACTTCCGTATCTTCCACCCGTGGAGCTTTACGCCCGCCTCGGCAAGCGATATCGACGAAGCGATGGAGCGACTCAAGACGGAACTGCCGAAGCACGGTTGGAAGATCGTCGAATACGGGCCGGACACCAGTAAGAACAAGAACATCAAAATGACCGCTGACAACGACAAGAAGAAGGTCGGCGTAAACATCGTTAAAAGGTCGAAGTACGACCCGCCGATTCTGGACCTGACCGTCGTGTCCGGTTGCTACAAGGTCCCGGACGGCGAAGAGGTCGAACGCTTCTGAAGATCCCGGGGTGCGCTTCCCGATGGACGAATGGTATTGCTGATGAAGTGCGTGAAGATCACGCCGGTTCTGATCGCTGTAGCTCTCACCACGGCGAGCTGCCAAAGCGGGGGATCGAAGGCCGCGGACTCGGCGAGTCGGAGCCCGGCGAGCGGATCCTGCGACCAGTCTTTGGGTGCCCCGGTCAAGAAGGCCATGAAGCGGGTGGCCGGTATGCCCGTCTCCGCGAAGACTTCCTTCATCGGAGATCCGCAACGGACCGCTGAGCAGCTGGTCGCACGGTACGAGGTCGGAGGGGTCGGCGATCTCAGCAGTATCGCCTTCTGCGGAGCCTACAAAGGCTCGTCGGGACTGGATTCGGTGATGGTCAGCTACTACCTGCCTCAATCCACCCCGGAAAAAGGCAAGGCTGCCGAGATCTTCAAAGAATACCGAATGGGGAAGACGGCCCTCGCCGGTGTCAAAGTCGGAGTTCTCTATTTCGAGTGCAGCAGCGGCAAGTTCGGCGGGGGTGCAGGAACGACCGTTCTGATACGGGGAGAAGTGCGGATCCGGTACGAGGCGAGCGAATCAGCCGACGCGGCACGCAAGGACAATCTGCACATCCTGCATGACTCGAGCCGCACTCTCGCGAGCCTGCTCGACTGCAAGTCGAACTCCGGCCTTTCGGCCACCTTCAGCATGCCGTCCGAGGCGTAGGCGGAGAGAACCCGTGGACCTTCTCGACAAACTGATCGCCGCGTCCACCCTCGTGCTGGCGACAGCCTGTTCCTCTTCGCCGGGGAGCGAGAACAGGGCGGACCACGAACCGCAGTCCCGGCCCACCGCGACGGTCAACTCCGAAATCTCCGGGCTGTCCAGCCAGATCTTCGACGTCATGGCCATCAAGAGCAAGGTCACCGAACCGGGCCCGAACATTCAGCCCTGTGAGTCCGGTGGCGGTGACTCGGGGGAGTTGAACTGGATCCGGCACCCCTGGTCGGCGTACGGGGTGGGGAACGACGTCATGGAGAAGGGCATGGCCAATCTGCGCCAGGGGCTGCCCAAGCAGGGCTGGAAGATCGAGAAGGTCGGCGACGACGGCAGCAGCAACAAGAACATGCAGAGCCTGGTCGTCCACGAGAAGACGCTCAGCCAGGCCGAGATCACCTGGCTCAAGGGACTGGACGGCAACGAGCCCCTCATCGAGGTGAACCTGTACTCGCGGTGCTTCCGGTCGGTCGGTGCCTCGGGGCAGGGATGAGGCGGTGGAGCAGGCCTTGGCGGGTACCGGGGTGTAGCTCCTGGAGCAGCCCATGAGCGCGGGCGCCCCGACCACCCTGGTCTGATCGGCCGTGCGTTTGACCTACGTCACTCCCGGGGTATTCTCTCCCGCTCGATTGGCGGAGGCGCTGCCCCATATGGCAGACTGTCGGAGTTGCTCGGTCGAGTGTTGATGCTGCGCGCCTCCCGTCGGGAGGACCGGAAGCGAGTCCCACGGTACTCGTCGTCCCAACTGCCTTACGGCAGCGCTGGGGCGGACGTACGGGAATCTTTCGGGAAGTGTCAGTGCGGCGCCGGCCAGGCACCCGGTGGGCTTCTTCGCCCTCGGCTTGCGGTTCCGGAAGGGCCGTGCTTTCCCAGTAGGGAAGTTCCGAACCTTGGGACTTCTGTGTCGGTGAGAGCGCGACACACCCGACCGCGTGGGTCGGAGGAATCGAAGAGGTAAGAGAGCAGAAGGGCTTACCGGGGTGCAGAGCGTTACTAGAGACAGGACTACTGAGTAGCCATGGCGGGACAGAAGATCCGCATCCGGCTCAAGGCCTACGACCACGAGGTCATCGACTCCTCGGCGAAGAAGATCGTCGAGACGGTGACGCGCACTGGTGCGTCGGTCGCGGGCCCGGTGCCGCTGCCCACTGAGAAGAACGTGTACTGCGTCATCAAGTCGCCGCACAAGTACAAGGACTCGCGCGAGCACTTCGAGATGCGCACGCACAAGCGCCTGATCGACATCCTCGACCCCACCCCCAAGACCGTTGACTCTCTGATGCGACTCGACCTCCCGGCCGGTGTCGACATCGAGATCAAGCTCTAGGGGCCGGTGAGCTGAAGATGGCTAAGCAGATCAAGGGCATCCTGGGCGAGAAGCTCGGCATGACGCAGGTTTGGGACGAGAACAACCGTGTTGTTCCCGTGACCGTCGTCAAGGCCGGCCCCAACGTCGTGACCCAGGTCCGTACGAACGACAGTGACGGCTACGAGTCGGTCCAGATCGCCTTCGGCGAGATCGACCCGCGCAAGGTGAACAAGCCCCTCAAGGGTCACTTCGCCAAGGCCGATGTCACGCCGCGTCGCCACCTCGTCGAGATCCGCACCGCGGGCGCCTCCGAGTACACGCTCGGCCAGGAGATCACCGCTGAGGTGTTCGAGGCCGGCGTCAAGGTCGACGTGACCGGCAAGAGCAAGGGCAAGGGCTTCGCCGGTGTCATGAAGCGTCACAACTTCAAGGGCCTCGGCGCCGGCCACGGTGTCCAGCGCAAGCACCGCTCTCCCGGCTCCATCGGTGGCTGTGCCACCCCGGGCCGTGTGTTCAAGGGCGTCCGCATGGCGGGCCGCATGGGCAACGAGCGGGTCACCACCCAGAACCTGACCGTTCACGCTGTTGACGCGGAGAAGGGACTGCTCCTCATCAAGGGAGCCATCCCGGGTCCGAACGGCGGCCTCGTCCTGGTCCGTACCGCGGCCAAGGGGGCCTGAGGACTATGAGCACCATTGACATTCAGTCGCCCTCCGGCGACACCGCCGGGACTGTAGAGCTCCCGGCCGAGATCTTCGACGTAGAGAAGATCAGCATCCCGCTGCTTCACCAGGTCGTCGTCGCACAGCTGGCCGCCGCCCGTCAGGGCACGCACAAGGTCAAGCGTCGTGGCGAGGTCCGCGGTGGCGGTAAGAAGCCGTACCGCCAGAAGGGCACCGGCCGCGCCCGTCAGGGTTCGACCCGCGCCCCGCAGTTCGCCGGCGGTGGCGTCGTGCACGGCCCGACGCCGCGCGACTACTCGCAGCGGACCCCGAAGAAGATGAAGGCCGCGGCCCTGCGCCACGCCCTCACCGACCGGGCCCGCAACGCTCGCATCCACGTCATCACCGGCGTGATCGAGGGCGAGACCCCCTCCACCAAGGCCGCCAAGAGCTTCCTCGGCAAGGTCAGTGAGCGCAAGAACGTGCTCCTGGTCATCGAGCGCTCCGACGAGGCCGCGCTGCTTTCCGCGCGCAACCTGCCCCAGGTCCACATCCTGGAGCCGGGCCAGCTGAACACGTACGACGTTCTCGTCTCGGACGACGTGGTCTTCACCCAGGCCGCTTTCGAGTCCTTCGTGTCTGGCCCCCAGGCCGCTGACACCGAAGGGAGCGAAGCCTGATGGCTACGCGTCACCCGAGCATCGCCTCGAAGGCCGCCAAGGCCAAGAAGGTCGCCCGCATCGCCAAGGCGAAGCGGCACGAGACCGAGGGCAAGAACACCGTCGAGACGCCGATCAGCAAGTCGTTCACGGACCCCCGTGACGTGCTGCTGAAGCCGGTCGTCTCGGAGAAGAGCTACGCGCTCCTCGACGAGGGCAAGTAC
Organism: Streptomyces colwelliae; assembly: GCF_048158785.1. Lineage (NCBI taxonomy): Bacteria > Bacillati > Actinomycetota > Actinomycetes > Kitasatosporales > Streptomycetaceae > Streptomyces > Streptomyces colwelliae. The sequence goes on from NZ_JBLTJC010000076.1 coordinate 11,799, forward strand.
ACCTTCATCGTGGCCCCGGGCGCCAACAAGACCCAGATCAAGCAGGCCGTCCAGGCGGTCTTCTCGGTCAAGGTCACCGGGGTCAACACGATCAACCGCCAGGGCAAGCGCAAGCGCACCAAGACCGGTTTCGGTCAGCGCGCGGGCTCCAAGCGCGCGATCGTGACCCTCGCTGAGGGCGACCGTATCGACATCTTCGGCGGTCCGGCCGCGTAAGCGGGTCGGATCGTCCGATATCGGACGAGGACTGAGAAATGGGAATCCGCAAGTACAAGCCGACTACGCCGGGCCGCCGTGGCTCCAGCGTCGCCGACTTCGTCGAGGTCACGCGGTCCACGCCGGAGAAGTCGCTGGTTCGCCCGCTGCACAGCAAGGGCGGCCGTAACAATTCCGGTCGTGTGACCGTTCGCCACCAGGGTGGCGGACACAAGCGCGCCTACCGCGTCATCGACTTCCGTCGCCATGACAAGGACGGCGTGCCGGCGAAGGTCGCGCACATCGAGTACGACCCCAACCGCACCGCGCGCATCGCGCTGCTGCACTACGCGGACGGCGAGAAGCGCTACATCCTCGCCCCCCGCAACCTGTCGCAGGGCGACCGTGTCGAGAACGGTCCCGGGGCCGACATCAAGCCGGGCAACAACCTGGCGCTCCGCAACATCCCGGTCGGTACCACGATCCACGCGATCGAGCTCCGTCCCGGTGGCGGCGCCAAGTTCGCCCGCTCCGCCGGTGCCTCCGTGCAGCTGCTGGCGAAGGAGGGCACGATGGCCCACCTTCGTATGCCGTCCGGCGAGATCCGTCTGGTCGACCAGCGCTGCCGCGCCACGGTCGGCGAGGTCGGCAACGCCGAGCAGAGCAACATCAACTGGGGCAAGGCCGGCCGTAAGCGCTGGCTGGGCGTTCGCCCGTCCGTCCGCGGTGTTGCGATGAACCCGGTCGACCACCCGCACGGTGGTGGTGAGGGCAAGACCTCCGGTGGTCGCCACCCGGTCTCCCCGTGGGGTCAGAAGGAGGGTCGTACTCGCTCGCCGAAGAAGGCATCGAGCAAGTACATCGTCCGCCGCCGCAAGACGAACAAGAAGCGCTAGGAGCGGGTTTAGATGCCGCGCAGTCTCAAGAAGGGGCCCTTCGTCGACGGCCACCTCATCAAGAAGGTGGACGTACAGAACGAGGCCGGCTCCAAGAACGTCATCAAGACCTGGTCCCGCCGCTCGATGATCGTCCCGGCCATGCTCGGCCACACGATCGCGGTGCACAACGGCAAGACCCACATCCCGGTGTTTGTCACCGAGTCGATGGTCGGCCACAAGCTCGGCGAGTTCTCGCCGACGCGCACCTTCCGGGGTCACGTCAAGGACGACCGGAAGTCGAAGCGCCGCTAGCGCGGGGTGACCGACCATGACAAACACTGAAGGGACAACCATGGAAGCCAGGGCCCAGGCGCGGTACATCCGCGTCACGCCCATGAAGGCCCGCCGCGTGGTGGACCTCATCCGTGGCATGGACGCCACGGAGGCTCAGGCGGTCCTGCGTTTCGCCCCGCAGGCCGCGAGCGTGCCGGTCGGCAAGGTGCTTGACAGCGCCATTGCCAACGCCGCACACAACTACGACCACACCGACGCCGGCAGCCTCGTCATCTCCGAGGCCTACGTCGACGAGGGTCCGACCCTGAAGCGGTTCCGGCCGCGTGCCCAGGGCCGTGCCTACCGGATCCGCAAGCGGACCAGCCACATCACCGTGGTCGTCAGCAGCAAGGAAGGAACCCGGTAATGGGCCAGAAGGTTAACCCGCACGGGTTCCGGCTCGGCATCACCACGGACTTCAAGTCCCGGTGGTACGCCGACAAGCTGTACAAGGACTACGTCAAGGAAGACGTCGCCATCCGTCGGATGATGACGTCCGGCATGGAGCGCGCCGGCATCTCGAAGGTTGAGATCGAGCGCACCCGTGACCGCGTGCGGGTGGACATCCACACCGCTCGTCCGGGCATCGTCATCGGCCGCCGTGGCGCCGAGGCCGACCGCATCCGCGGCGACCTCGAGAAGCTCACGGGCAAGCAGGTCCAGCTGAACATCCTCGAGGTCAAGAACCCCGAGACGGATGCCCAGCTGGTCGCGCAGGCCGTCGCCGAGCAGCTCTCCTCCCGCGTCTCCTTCCGTCGGGCCATGCGTAAGAGCATGCAGTCCGCCATGAAGGCCGGCGCCAAGGGCATCAAGATCCAGTGCGGCGGTCGCCTCGGTGGCGCCGAGATGTCCCGCTCGGAGTTCTACCGCGAGGGCCGCGTGCCCCTGCACACGCTCCGCGCGAACGTGGACTACGGCTTCTTCGAGGCCAAGACGACCTTCGGCCGTATCGGTGTGAAGGTCTGGATCTACAAGGGCGACGTCAAGAACATCGCCGAGGTCCGCGCCGAGAACGCCGCTGCCCGTGCGGGTAACCGCCCGGCTCGCGGTGGCGGCCCGGGCGGCGACCGCCCGGCCCGCGGCGGTGGCCGCGGTGGCGAGCGTGGCGGCCGTGGCCGCAAGCCGCAGCAGGCCGCTCCCGCTGCCGAGGCCCCCAAGGCCGAGGCTCCGGCGGCTGCCGCTCCGGTCGAGGCTGCGCCCTCTTCTACCGGTGGAACGGAGGCCTGACCGAAATGCTGATCCCCCGTAGGGTCAAGCACCGCAAGCAGCACCACCCCAAGCGTCGTGGTCAGGCCAAGGGCGGTACGCAGGTTTCGTTCGGCGAGTACGGCATTCAGGCCCTCACGCCGGCGTACGTGACGAACCGCCAGATCGAGGCCGCCCGTATCGCGATGACCCGCCACATCAAGCGTGGCGGCAAGGTCTGGATCAACATCTACCCGGACCGCCCGCTCACGAAGAAGCCTGCCGAGACCCGCATGGGTTCCGGTAAGGGTTCTCCCGAGTGGTGGATCGCGAACGTGCACCCGGGCCGGGTCATGTTCGAGCTGTCCTACCCCAACGAGAAGATCGCCCGTGAGGCCCTCACTCGCGCAGCGCACAAGCTGCCGATGAAGTGCCGGATCGTCAAGCGCGAGGCAGGTGAAGCGTGATGTCGGCCGGTACCAAGGCGTCCGAGCTGCGCGAACTGGGTGACGAGGAGCTTCTCGCGAAGCTCCGCGAAGCCAAGGAAGAGCTGTTCAACCTCCGCTTCCAGGCGGCGACCGGTCAGCTCGAGAACCACGGTCGGCTCAAGGCCGTCCGGAAGGACATCGCGCGGATCTACACCCTGATGCGTGAGCGCGAGCTGGGCATCGAGACGGTGGAGAGCGCCTGATGAGCGAGAGCAACGTGACTGAAGAGCAGACCGCGAGCCGCGGCTTCCGCAAGACCCGTGAGGGTCTCGTCGTCAGCGACAAGATGGACAAGACCGTCGTCGTCGCCGTCGAGGACCGCGTGAAGCACGCGCTGTACGGCAAGGTCATCCGCCGTACGAACAAGCTCAAGGCCCACGACGAGCAGAACGCCGCTGGCGTCGGCGACCGCGTCCTCCTCATGGAGACGCGTCCGCTGTCCGCGACGAAGCGCTGGCGCATCGTCGAGATCCTCGAGAAGGCCAAGTAGGTAATTCCCGCAAGGGAATTCCAATGAAAACGGCCTGCGGGGTTACCCGCAGGACAGTTCCGCCAGGCTCCAAGGGCCGTTCACTGAACGGCCCTTGGGGAACCGGCAGACGATCAGGAGATAGACGTGATCCAGCAGGAGTCGCGACTGCGCGTCGCCGACAACACTGGTGCGAAGGAAATCCTTTGCATCCGTGTGCTCGGTGGCTCCGGTCGCCGCTACGCGGGCATCGGTGACGTCATCGTCGCCACCGTCAAGGACGCGATCCCCGGTGGCAACGTGAAGAAGGGTGACGTCGTCAAGGCCGTCATCGTTCGCACCGTGAAGGAGCGCCGTCGTCCGGACGGCTCGTACATCCGCTTCGACGAGAACGCCGCCGTCATTCTGAAGAACGACGGCGACCCTCGCGGCACCCGCATCTTCGGCCCGGTCGGGCGCGAGCTGCGCGAGAAGAAGTTCATGAAGATCATCTCGCTGGCTCCGGAGGTGCTGTAAGCATGAAGATCAAGAAGGGTGACACGGTTCAGGTCATCACCGGCAAGGACAAGGGCAAGCAGGGCAAGGTCATTGCCGCTTACCCGCGCGACGAGCGCGTCCTGGTCGAGGGTGTGAACCGGGTCAAGAAGCACACCAAGGCCGGCCCCACCGCCAAGGGTTCGCAGGCCGGTGGCATCGTCACGACCGAGGCGCCGATCCACGTCTCCAACGTCCAGCTGGTCGTTGAGAAGGACGGCAACAAGGTCGTCACGCGTGTCGGCTACCGCTTCGACGACGAGGGCAACAAGGTTCGCGTTGCCAAGCGGACGGGTGAGGACATCTGATGACTACCACCACCACTCCGCGTCTCAAGACGAAGTACCGCGAGGAGATCACGGGCAAGCTGCGTGAGGAGTTCTCCTACGAGAACGTCATGCAGATCCCCGGCCTCGTCAAGATCGTGGTGAACATGGGTGTCGGCGACGCCGCCCGTGACTCCAAGCTCATGGACGGTGCCGTCCGTGACCTGACCACGATCACCGGTCAGAAGCCGGCCATCACCAAGGCCCGCAAGTCCATCGCGCAGTTCAAGCTGCGCGAGGGTCAGCCGATCGGTGCCCACGTCACGCTCCGTGGCGACCGCATGTGGGAGTTCCTGGACCGCACCCTGTCGCTCGCGCTTCCGCGCATCCGCGACTTCCGTGGTCTGTCTCCCAAGCAGTTCGACGGTCGTGGCAACTACACCTTCGGTCTCACCGAGCAGGTCATGTTCCACGAGATCGACCAGGACAAGATCGACCGCGTCCGGGGTATGGACATCACCGTGGTGACCACGGCGACCAACGACGCCGAAGGCCGTGCCCTTCTCCGTCACCTCGGCTTCCCCTTCAAGGAGGCGTAAGCGAGATGGCGAAGAAGGCTCTGATTGCCAAGGCTGCTCGTAAGCCCAAGTTCGGAGTACGTGGCTACACGCGCTGCCAGCGCTGCGGCCGTCCGCACTCCGTGTACCGCAAGTTCGGCCTCTGCCGCGTGTGCCTTCGTGAGATGGCTCACCGTGGCGAGCTGCCGGGCGTGACCAAGAGCTCCTGGTAGTCCGGTAGTTCCGGATTCCCGAAGCTCTCGGTAAGCAAAGGGCACGGTCAGGTGCCCACCCCTCCATGGCGTAGGCTGGGAGGGTTGGGCGCCTGATTGCCGCCCATACGACTTACTACGCCGTAGGTCCACCGCGCCGCACCCGCCCCGTCTCGGTTCAGGGAGAGGGATGGCGCACCAGGAAACCCCGGCGAGAGAGGCCGAAGGCCAATTCATGACCATGACTGATCCGATCGCAGACATGCTTACGCGTCTGCGGAACGCGAACTCGGCATACCACGACTCAGTGACGATGCCGGCATCGAAGATCAAGTCGCACATCGCGGAGATCCTCCAGCAGGAGGGCTTCATCACGGGCTGGAAGGTCGAGGACGCCGAGGTCGGCAAGAACCTCGTTCTCGAGCTGAAGTTCGGCCCGAACCGTGAGCGCTCCATCGCGGGCATCAAGCGGATCTCCAAGCCCGGTCTCCGGGTTTACGCGAAGTCCACCTCCCTGCCCAAGGTGCTCGGTGGCCTCGGCGTGGCGATCATCTCCACGTCGCACGGTCTCCTCACCGACAAGCAGGCCGGCAAGAAGGGCGTAGGCGGAGAAGTTCTCGCCTACGTCTGGTAGCGGAAAGGAATCGGAAGAAGCTATGTCGCGTATTGGCAAGCTCCCCATCACGGTTCCCGCCGGCGTGGACGTCACCATCGACGGCCGTACGGTCTTGGTCAAGGGCCCCAAGGGCTCGCTGACCCACACCGTCGCAGCGCCGATCGACATCGCCAAGGGTGAGGACGGCGTGCTCAGCGTCACCCGCCCCAACGACGAGCGTCAGAACAAGGCCTTGCACGGCCTGTCCCGCACGCTGGTGGCGAACATGATCACCGGCGTGACCGAGGGTTACGTGAAGAAGCTCGAAATCAGTGGTGTCGGTTACCGCGTTGCGGCCAAGGGCTCGAACCTCGAGTTCGCGCTCGGCTACAGCCACTCGATCACCGTCGAGGCGCCCGAGGGCATCTCGTTCAAGGTCGAGAACCCGACGCACTTCTCGGTCGAGGGCATCGACAAGCAGAAGGTCGGCGAGGTTGCGGCGAACATCCGCAAGCTGCGCAAGCCCGACCCGTACAAGGCCAAGGGCGTCAAGTACGAGGGCGAAGTCATCCGGCGCAAGGTCGGAAAGGCGGGTAAGTAAGCCATGGCATACGGTACGAAGATCGCTAAGGGCGACGCTTACAAGCGTGCTGCCATCAAGCGTCGTCACATCCGCATCCGGAAGCACATCTCCGGTACGGCTGAGCGTCCGCGCCTGGTCGTGACCCGCTCCAACCGCCACATCGTGGCCCAGGTCATCGACGACATCAAGGGTCACACCCTGGCGTCGGCGTCGACCCTGGACACCTCGATCCGCGGCGGCGAGAGCGACAAGTCCGCGCAGGCCAAGTCGGTCGGCGCCCTGGTCGCCGAGCGCGCCAAGGCCGCCGGCGTCGAGGCTGTCGTATTCGACCGCGGTGGCAATCAGTACGCGGGGCGCATCGCCGCCCTGGCGGACGCCGCCCGCGAAGCCGGACTGAAGTTCTAGTCGCTTCCGTAGCTAGCGGAAAGAGAGAGGTAATCCAATGGCTGGACCCCAGCGCCGTGGAAGCGGTGCCGGTGGCGGCGAGCGGCGGGACCGGAAGGGCCGTGACGGCGGCGCTGCTGCCGCCGAGAAGACCGCGTACGTTGAGCGCGTAGTCGCGATCAACCGCGTCGCCAAGGTTGTCAAGGGTGGTCGTCGCTTCAGCTTCACTGCGCTCGTCGTAGTGGGCGATGGCGATGGCACCGTCGGTGTCGGTTACGGCAAGGCCAAGGAGGTGCCGGCCGCGATCGCCAAGGGTGTTGAAGAGGCCAAGAAGCACTTCTTCAAGGTCCCCCGTATCCAGGGCACCATCCCGCACCCGATCACGGGCGAGAAGGCCGCGGGCGTCGTCCTGCTCAAGCCTGCTTCCCCCGGTACCGGCGTTATCGCCGGTGGCCCGGTGCGTGCTGTCCTGGAGTGCGCCGGCGTTCACGACATCCTGTCGAAGTCGCTCGGTTCGTCCAACGCGATCAACATCGTGCACGCGACCGTGGCGGCCCTCAAGGGCCTGCAGCGTCCCGAGGAGATCGCGGCCCGCCGCGGTCTGCCCCTCGAGGACGTCGCTCCCGCGGCTCTCCTTCGTGCACGTGCCGGGGCGGGTGCGTAATGGCTCGCCTCAAGGTCACGCAGACGAAGTCGTACATCGGCAGCAAGCAGAACCACCGTGACACGCTGCGGTCGCTTGGTCTCAAGGGGATCAACACCGTGGTCGTCAAGGAGGACCGCCCCGAGTTCCGCGGAATGGTGCACACCGTCCGCCACCTCGTGACGGTTGAGGAGGTCGACTGATCATGGCGGAGAACAACCCGCTCAAGATCCACAACCTCCGTCCCGCCCCGGGCGCCAAGACCGCCAAGACCCGTGTGGGTCGTGGTGAGGCGTCGAAGGGTAAGACGGCCGGTCGTGGAACCAAGGGTACGAAGGCCCGTTACCAGGTTCCGGAGCGCTTCGAGGGTGGCCAGATGCCCCTCCACATGCGTCTTCCGAAGCTCAAGGGCTTCCGCAACCCGTTCAAGACCGAGTACCAGGTCGTGAACCTCGACAAGCTGGCGTCCCTGTACCCGGAGGGTGGCGAGGTCACCGTAGAGGGTCTCGTCGCCAACGGTGCGGTTCGCAAGAACAGCCTCGTCAAGGTCCTCGGCCAGGGCGAGATCTCCGTGGCGCTTCAGGTGACGGTGGACGCCGTCTCCGGTTCCGCCAAGGAGAAGATCACTGCCGCGGGCGGTACGGTCACCGAGCTCGTCTGATATGTCGGACCGAGTCTGACCAACGTCAGCATCAGCGGCCGGGGTTGGCCCTCTCGCGAGGGTCGACCCCGGCCGTTTTTTCAGTAGTCGTGACTCATGGGACGTTCGATCGGTATCCCCTAGGGGCGTTGATGTAGGTAGGCTGTGCGGCTGGTACCCAGCGTCGTCTTGGCATGCCGTAATCTCGTTCCACAGGCCATCAACCACACTTAGTCGTCACCTCACGCGCGCACACGCGGGGGTCGCAGGAGGCACCGTGCTCACCGCGTTCGCCCGGGCGTTCAGGACACCCGACCTGCGCAAGAAGCTGCTCTTCACGCTCGCGATCATCGTGGTGTACCGCGTCGGTACGCACGTCCCGATCCCAGGCGTCGATTACAAGAGCGTCCAGACCTGTATCGACGTCTCGAGCGGCAACCAGGGTCTGTTCGGTCTGGTCAACATGTTCAGCGGTGGCGCGCTGCTCCAGATCACGATCTTCGCGCTCGGCATCATGCCGTACATCACGGCGAGCATCATTCTGCAGCTGCTGACCGTGGTGATCCCGCGTCTGGAAGCCCTCAAGAAGGAGGGGCAGGCCGGTACGGCGAAGATCACGCAGTACACGCGTTATCTGACCGTGGCGCTCGCCATCCTCCAGGGCACCGGTCTGGTGGCCACCGCCCGCAGCGGCGCCCTCTTCTCGGGCTGCCCGACGGCGAATCAGATCGTCCCGGACCAGTCGATCTTCACCACCATCACCATGGTCGTCTGCATGACCGCCGGCACCTGCGTCGTGATGTGGCTCGGCGAGCTCATCACCGACCGCGGCATCGGCAACGGCATGTCGATCCTCATGTTCATCTCGATCGCCGCGACCTTCCCGTCCGCGCTGTGGGCCATCAAGAAGCAGGGCACGCTGGCCGGCGGCTGGATCGAGTTCGGCACCGTCATCCTCGTCGGCCTGGTGATGGTAGGCCTCGTGGTCTTCGTCGAGCAGGCCCAGCGCCGCATCCCGGTCCAGTACGCGAAGCGCATGATCGGCCGCCGTTCCTACGGCGGTACGTCGACCTACATCCCGCTGAAGGTCAATCAGGCCGGTGTGATTCCGGTCATCTTCGCGTCGTCGCTGCTCTACATCCCGGCCCTGGTCGCTCAGTTCTCCGGTGGCACGTCCGGCTGGAAGACCTGGATCGAGACCAACCTGACCAAGGGCGACCACCCGATCTACCTGGTCAGCTACTTCCTGCTGATCGTTTTCTTCGCCTTCTTCTACGTGGCTATCTCGTTCAACCCCGAGGAAGTCGCGGACAACATGAAGAAGTATGGTGGCTTCATCCCGGGCATCCGGGCTGGCCGGCCCACCGCTGAGTACCTGAGTTACGTACTCAACCGGATCACCTGGCCGGGTTCGCTGTATCTGGGTCTGATCGCTCTCGTACCGACGATGGCGTTGGTCGGTTTCAACGCAAGCGGCAACTTCCCGTTCGGCGGGACCAGCATCCTGATCATCGTGGGTGTCGGTCTCGAGACGGTGAAGCAGATCGAGAGCCAGCTCCAGCAGCGCAATTACGAAGGGTTCCTCCGCTGATGCGAATCGTCCTCGTCGGGCCGCCGGGTGCCGGTAAGGGAACGCAGGCTGTGCGCCTCGCCAAGACGCTGCACATCCCGCACATCTCCACGGGCGACCTCTTCCGTGCCAACATCAGTCAGGCCACGGAACTCGGCAAACTGGCGAAGTCCTACATGGACGCGGGCAACCTGGTCCCGGACGAGGTCACCATCGCGATGGCCAAGGACCGCATGGAGCAGCCGGACGCCGTCAACGGCTTTCTGCTGGACGGCTTTCCGCGCAATGTGTCGCAGGCCGAGGCGCTGGACGAGCTGCTGAAGACCGAGGGCATCAAGCTGGACGCGGTCCTCGACCTGGAGGTCTCCGAGGAAGAGGTGGTCAAGCGCATCGCCGGCCGCCGCATCTGCCGGAAGGACTCCAGCCACGTCTTCCACGTGACGTACAGCCCGGCGAAGCAGGACGGCGTGTGTGACGTCTGCGGCGGCGAGCTCTACCAGCGCGACGACGACTCCGAGGACACGGTCCGCACGCGCCTGGAGGTCTACCACACGCAGACCGAGCCGATCATCGACTACTACAAGCTCCAGGGCCTGGTGGTCACGATCTCGTCGCTCGGTCCGGTGGAGGAGATCACGCAGCGGGCGCTGGACGCGCTGAAGCGCGAGAACGAGGACGAGGACGACAAGTAGTCGTCAGGCAGATCCGGCCGCGGTGCCCGCAGGGGTGCCGCGGTCGTACTGTTGTGTACAGCTATTTTTGTGTACGGCTTTTGTGTACGGCCATTCTTTTGTGTCGCGGAAGACGGAGAGCGCAGGCCCCCATGGTGCAGATCAAGACCCCCGAGCAGATCGCCAAGATGCGCGAGGCGGGGCTGGTCGTCGCCGCGATCCACGCGGCCACGCGCGAGGCCGCGGTGCCCGGCGCGAGCACGAAGGATCTGGACGAGGTCGCCCGCAAGGTCCTCGCGGACCACAACGCGAAGCCGAACTTCCTCGGCTACGGCGGCTTCCCCGCGACGATCTGCACCTCGGTGAACGAGGTCGTCGTCCACGGCATCCCCTCCGAGGAAGTGGTGCTGAAGGACGGCGACATCATCTCCATCGACTGCGGCGCGATCATCGACGGCTGGCACGGGGACGCGGCGTACACGGCGTTCGTGGGCTCGGGTCACTCCCCGGAGCTGCTTGAGCTGTCGCGGGTGACCGAGGGGTCGATGTGGGCCGGGATCGCCGCGATGAAGCTGGGGAACCGGCTCGTCGACATCTCCCGTGCCATCGAGACGTACATCCGCCGGCAGCCGAAGCCGGGTGGCGGCAAGTACGGGATCGTCGAGGACTACGGCGGTCATGGCATCGGTACCGAGATGCACATGGATCCGCACCTGTTGAACTACGTCGAGAAGCGGCGGGGCAAGGGGCCGAAGCTGGTGCCGGGGTTCTGCCTCGCCATCGAGCCCATGGTGTCCCTGGGTACCCCTAAGACCGAGGTGCTTTCCGACGACTGGACGGTCATCACGACGGACGGGACCTGGTCCTCGCACTGGGAGCACTCGGTGGCTTTGACCGAGGAGGGGCCGCTTGTGCTGACGGCTCCTGATGGTGGTAAGGCGAAGTTGGCTGAGTATGGGATCACGGCTGCGCCGGATCCGCTCGCGTAGTTCTTTGTCTGACGGCCCGGTGGGGGCTGGTCGCGCAGTTCCCCGCGCCCCTAAAAAGCCCTCCGCGTGCTTAGTGATCTCCGCTCCGGGGCATCCTTCCTCGATTCGTCTTTCCGAGTGGCCTGACGTAGACTGACTCGTCGGCTCTCGTGCAGCCGCATGTCCGCATGCACCCCGTAAGGGGACGCACTGAGTCGATCAAGGTAGTCGATTCGAAGGGCGAAGCGTGGCCAAGAAGCAAGGTGCCATCGAGATCGAAGGCACTGTCGTCGAGTCTCTCCCGAACGCCATGTTCAAGGTGGAGCTCCAGAACGGCCACCAGGTCCTGGCACACATCAGCGGCAAGATGCGTATGCACTACATCCGCATCCTCCCTGACGACCGGGTCGTGGTGGAGCTGTCTCCGTACGACCTGACGCGTGGCCGGATCGTCTACCGCTACAAGTAGATCTTGCCCAGGTTCCGCGCAAGCGGCGCCGAAGGCAACTGACCCGGAGAACCTCACCAATGAAGGTCAAGCCGAGCGTCAAGAAGATCTGCGACAAGTGCAGGGTGATCCGCCGTCACGGTCGGGTCATGGTCATTTGCGAGAACCCGCGCCACAAGCAGCGCCAGGGCTGACGCAGGACCTTCCCTCTGCATCTTTCGCAGAGTTTCGCGCGACGCGAGCAATACATGTTCATACGCAGGACCCGGGCGTAGTAGGCGCCCGACACCCCCGGCTCGGAGGCTGGGGACCCACGCCGTACCAAATCTTCCGCGGAAGAGGCCGGCGGCTGGGATCCGGTTCTGCGGAAGACCTCCGAAGATCAACTGGAGCCATTGAATGGCACGCGTTTCCGGTGTCGACATCCCGCGCGAAAAGCGCGTGGAGGTCGCCCTCACCTACGTGTTCGGCATTGGTCGGACCCTTTCCCAGCTGACGCTGGCCGAGACCGGCATCGACCCCAACACCCGCGTTCGCGACCTCTCGGAAGAGCAGCTCGTCGCGATTCGTGAGTACGTCGACGCCAACATCAAGACCGAGGGTGACCTCCGTCGCGAGATCCAGGCCGACATCCGCCGCAAGGTGGAGATCGGTTGCTACCAGGGTCTCCGTCACCGTCGTGGTCTGCCCGTTCGCGGTCAGCGCACCAGCACGAACGCTCGTACCCGCAAGGGTCCGCGTCGCGCCATCGCCGGCAAGAAGAAGCCGGGCAAGAAGTAGTCCGCAGCGGACAACGCTTCACCAGCGGTCTTCGCTGTAGGACCGACCACCTCCCCGTAGGAGTAATAGATGCCCCCCAAGGGTCGTCAGGGCGCTGCCAAGAAGGTGCGCCGCAAGGAAAAGAAGAACGTCGCTCACGGCCACGCGCACATCAAGAGCACGTTCAACAACACGATCGTCTCGATCACGGACCCCTCGGGCAACGTGATCTCCTGGGCCTCCGCCGGCCACGTCGGCTTCAAGGGCTCGCGCAAGTCCACCCCCTTCGCCGCGCAGATGGCCGCCGAGTCGGCCGCCCGTCGCGCGCAGGAGCACGGCATGCGCAAGGTCGACGTCTTCGTGAAGGGCCCGGGGTCGGGTCGCGAGACGGCCATCCGTTCGCTTCAGGCGACCGGTCTTGAGGTCGGCTCCATCCAGGACGTCACCCCCACCCCGCACAACGGCTGCCGTCCGCCGAAGCGCCGCCGCGTCTGACTTTTCGTCGGACGTACGGTTGTCTTGGGTTTCGGGCGGTATGGCACTTCGGTGGCGTGCCGCCCGTACCCTTGCAGCAGCAACACATATCGGGCTACCGCCCGGTGAGTCGGACATCAAATAGTGGGTGTCCATGACTGAAGGATTCATCACATGCTGATCGCTCAGCGCCCGTCTCTGACCGAAGAGGTCGTTGACGAATTCCGCTCCCGGTTCGTGATCGAGCCGCTGGAGCCGGGCTTCGGCTACACCCTCGGCAACTCCCTGCGTCGTACGCTCCTCTCCTCGATCCCCGGTGCCGCTGTCACCAGCATCCGGATCGACGGCGTTCTGCACGAGTTCACCACCGTGCCGGGCGTCAAGGAGGACGTCACCGACCTGATCCTCAACATCAAGCAGCTGGTCGTCTCCTCGGAGCACGACGAGCCGGTCGTGATGTACCTGCGCAAGCAGGGTCCGGGTCTGGTCACCGCCGCCGACATCGCGCCCCCGGCCGGTGTCGAGGTGCACAACCCCGACCTCGTCCTCGCCACGCTCAACGGCAAGGGCAAGCTGGAGATGGAGCTCACGGTCGAGCGTGGCCGCGGTTACGTCTCCGCCGTGCAGAACAAGCAGGTGGGCCAGGAGATCGGCCGTATCCCGGTCGACTCCATCTACAGCCCGGTGCTGAAGGTCACGTACAAGGTCGAGGCCACGCGTGTCGAGCAGCGGACCGACTTCGACAAGCTCATCGTCGACGTCGAGACGAAGCAGGCCATGCGGCCGCGCGACGCCATGGCGTCCGCCGGTAAGACCCTGGTCGAGCTGTTCGGTCTCGCCCGCGAGCTGAACATCGACGCCGAGGGCATCGACATGGGCCCGTCCCCGACGGACGCCGCCCTTGCCGCTGATCTCGCCCTGCCGATCGAGGAGCTCGAGCTCACCGTTCGGTCGTACAACTGCCTCAAGCGCGAGGGCATCCACTCCGTGGGTGAGCTCGTGGCTCGTTCCGAGGCCGACCTCCTGGACATCCGCAACTTCGGTGCGAAGTCCATCGACGAGGTCAAGGCGAAGCTGGCCGGTATGGGCCTGGCCCTGAAGGACAGCCCGCCCGGATTCGACCCGACCGCAGCCGCCGACGCCTTTGGCGCCGACGACGACGTGGACGCGGGTTTCGTGGAGACCGAGCAGTACTGATCGGTTGTTGCCGGTGAGCGTCCGCTCGCCGGGTCCTGACCCCGGTACCTGATACGGCCGGGGCAGATACCAAGGAGAAAGAAATGCCGAAGCCCACCAAGGGTGCCCGTCTGGGCGGCAGTGCCGCGCACGAGAAGCTGCTCCTCGCGAACCTCGCGAAGTCGCTCTTCGAGCACGGCCGTATCACCACCACCGAGGCGAAGGCCCGCAAGCTGCGGCCGTACGCCGAGCGTCTGATCACCAAGGGCAAGAAGGGCGACCTTCACAACCGCCGTCAGGTGCTTCAGGTGATCACGGACAAGAGCGTCGTCCACACGCTCTTCACCGAGATCGGCCCGCGCTACGAGAACCGTCCCGGTGGCTACACCCGTATCACCAAGATCGGTAACCGTCGTGGCGACAACGCGCCCATGGCTGTCATCGAGCTGGTCGAGGCCCTGACCGTCGCGCAGGCTGCGACCGGTGAGGCTGAGGCCGCGACCAAGCGTGCGGCGAAGGACACCGAGGCTGCGGCTCCGGTTGAGGTCGTTGAGGACGCGAAGCCGGTTGAGGCTGACGAGGAGTCGAAGGACGCGTAACACCGTTCTTTGGCTGCCGCGCCGTCGTGGCTGGTCGCGCAGTTCCCCGCGCCCCTAAAAGCGGGCGTGTTGGCGGGTCCGTTCCTTTCTAGGGACGGGCCCGCTTTTGTGTACCTGAAAGGATCCAGGGGTGATTGACGAAGTTCAGCCTGGTTACGTCCGCGTACGACTCGACCTCTCCTACGACGGGACCGCGTTCTCCGGGTGGGCCAAGCAGGCCGGGGGGCGGCGGACCGTGCAGGGGGAGGTCGAGGATGCTCTGCGGACGGTGACTCGGTCGGGGGCGGTGGCGTACGACCTGACCGTGGCCGGGCGGACCGATGCCGGGGTGCATGCCCGGGGGCAGGTGGCGCATGTCGATCTGCCGGGGGAGTTGTGGGCGGAGCACCGGGAGAAGCTGCTGAAGCGGCTTGCGGGGCGGTTGCCGAAGGACGTGCGGGTGTGGAGCGTGGCGGAGGCTCCTGAGGGCTTCAACGCGCGGTTCGCGGCCTTGTGGCGGCGTTATGTGTACCGGGTGGGGGACCGGGCGGGGGGTGTCGATCCGTTGCTGCGGAGTCATGTGCTGTGGCACGACTGGGAGTTGGACGTCGAGGTGATGGACGCCGCCGCCAAGTCCCTTGTGGGGGAGCATGACTTCGCCGCTTATGCGAAGAAGCGCGAGGGCGCGTCGACCGTTCGGGAGATTTTCGACTTCGGGGTGACGCGGCGCGCTGATGGTGTCGTCGAGATCGAGGTTCGGGCCGACGCCTTCTGTCATAACCAAGTGCGGTCCATGGTGGGCGCGTTGGTGTTCGTTGGCGATGGGCACCGGGGGGCTGAGTGGCCGCGGAAGGTGCTGGACGCCGGGGTGCGGGACAGTGCCGTGCATGTTGTGCGGCCGCATGGGCTGACCCTGGAGGAAGTCGCTTATCCGGCGGACGGGCTGTTGGCGGAGCGGCAGTTGCTGGCGCGGCGGGTACGGGGCACTGTGCACTGAGGAGTTGGGCCCGCGGGCCCAACTCCGGGTCCCTCTACGTCGGTTACGCCTTGTCCGTCCAGCTGGCGACGAGCTTGTACGTGTCGGGGTTGTTCAGCTTCGTGTACGAGTAGGCGTCGATCTTGAGCTTGTGGCCGTTCTTGAAGCTCATGTTGCAGGTCTTCGTCTTGCCCTTGCCCAGGACGGCGCACGTGTCCAGCGTCGGGTTCTTCGCGGACTCGTCCTCGACGAAGACCAGGATGCCGGTCCTGCCCGCCTTGGTGTCCCAGACCTTGAGGATCTCGCCCTTGGACGTGAACTGGGCCTTGCCGCCGGTGAACGCGTAGTACGTCGACGCGGACGCCGTCCCGGCGGTGGCCAGCGTCAGGGCGACGCCGGCTGCCATGATCGAAGCGGTGATGCTCTTGCGGAACTTCATGCGTGAACCCCGTGTTCGTGCAGGTTGACTGGTTGGCCATGCGCCTCACGGCGCGTGCGGCCGACCATATCGAAGCCCCGGGGTGAAGTGGATCAAGGGGGCGCCGCGCCCACCTGCACGGGGGTGCCGAACCCGTATCCCGGTTACTGCTGGGCCGCCGCCGAAGCCTGGGCCTCGCCGCGGGCGCGGATCTGGTCGAAGGCGAACTTGCCCAGGTCGTCGCCGATCGCGAAGACCTGGGTGTCCTTCGTCGTCACATCCGTGGCGTTGGTGAAGCCGGCGACCGTGAAGTAGGCGTAGCGGCCGTAGGCGTTGGTCGTCGTACGGCAGATCGAGCCGTCGCAGAAGGCCTTGACGCCCTTGCCGGACAGGGACTTGACGGCGCTCTTGTCGTCCGCCTGGGCCTTGGCCTTCGTCGCCTGTGCCTCGGTGTCGAAGAGGGCCACACCGACCGTGACCGCGATGTTGTCCTTGGTGTACGTGACCCGCATGAGGCGGGTGCAGCCGTTCGCGGTGAGGACCTTGGGGAGGGTGCCCGAGGCGACCGAGGTGCAGTTCGTGGTGTCGGCCGTCGGGCCCTTCTTGTACACCGTCGAGACGACCGTCAGCTGGGTGCCCGGGAAGAGGGTCGCGGGGCTGAGCGGTGCCGTGTCCTTCGCCTTGCTGGAGATGAACTCCTTGGGGTCCAGCGGCGGGGGCGCGCTGGTCGGCGCGAAGGACGGCGAGGTGGCGTCGGCGCTGGACACGGAGGCGCTCGCGGGCAGGTTGGTGGGCTGGCCCGACGCGCTCGTGTCGTCGTTCGCGGACATGACGGCCATGGCGACGGCCGTCCCGACGGCCACCGTCGCGAGCGCGCCGCCGCCTATCAGGAGCAGTCTCTTGCGCCTGTTGCGTGTCTCCGCCTGGTCGGCGAGCGCGGCCCAGTCGGGGGTCTCGTCGTCGACGTTGCCGCCCCACGGCTGCTGCGAATTGGGTTTCCAGGGATCCCACTGGGACTGGGGTCCCCCCTGTCCGAAGCTCATGGGTCGCATCCTAGACGGGGGGACGGGGGTGCCGGTGCGCCTCAATGAGGCCTGTGGCAACTGACGTTGGGGATGTCGCGTTAAGTGTTTTCGTCGTCGCTTTCCGTTGCTGGCGTAGACGGGTCTCAGCGCGTTTTGACCCGTCCGGGGCGGCGCGGGTACTCTTACGGTTTGTTATGCGTATCGGCTTGGTCGCTGTCAGGCGAGAAGTCCTTACGTAGGTTCCCTGGAGCAGTTTCCAGTGGGCGGCATACGGGCATCGTCCCCGGCCATTGTCGTCCCCAGCTGCACGATCGCTTCAGTGATGCCATGTGTCAGCACCCATCCACTGAAGAAGAAGGCTGCGAAGTGCGTACGTACAGCCCCAAGCCCGGCGATGTGACTCGCCAGTGGCACGTCATTGACGCGCAGGACATCGTCCTGGGCCGTCTGGCTACCACTGCCGCGAACCTCCTCCGTGGCAAGCACAAGCCGACCTATGCCCCGCACATGGACATGGGCGACTTCGTCATCATCATCAACGCCGACAAGGTTCACCTGTCCGGCAACAAGAAGACCCAGAAGCTGGCGTACCGCCACTCCGGTTACCCGGGTGGTCTGCGCTCCGTCCGCTACGACGAGCTGCTGGCGAAGAACCCCGAGAAGGCCGTCGAGAAGGCCATCAAGGGCATGATCCCCAAGAACACCCTGGGCCGTCAGATGATCAGCAAGCTGAAGGTCTACTCGGGCGACCAGCACCCGCACGCTGCCCAGCAGCCGGTGCCGTTCGAGATCACCCAGGTCGCGCAGTAGTTCCGGCCACACCCCCTAAGACAGAAAAGAATCTGAGGAGAACCGTGGCCGAGACCACCGTTGAGCAGCCGGTCGAAGAGACCGAGACCGAGCTCGTCGACATCGAGAGCTACACCACCGAGTCCGAGGTGCCCGTCGAGGGCGAGTACACCTCGGAGTCGCTCGCCGGCCGCTTCGGCGACCCGCAGCCGGCCGCCGGCCTGGGCCGCCGCAAGAACGCCATCGCGCGCGTTCGCATCGTGCCCGGCACCGGCAAGTGGAAGGTCAACGGGCGCACGCTCGAGGACTACTTCCCGAACAAGGTCCACCAGCAGGAAGTCAACGAGCCCTTCAAGGTGCTCGAGCTGGACGGCCGCTACGACGTCATCGCCCGCATCTCGGGTGGCGGCGTCTCCGGTCAGGCCGGCGCCCTGCGCCTCGGCGTGGCCCGCGCGCTGAACGAGGCCGACGTGGACAACAACCGCGCCGCCCTCAAGAAGGCCGGTTACCTCCGTCGCGACGACCGCGCGGTCGAGCGCAAGAAGGCCGGTCTCAAGAAGGCCCGCAAGGCCCCGCAGTACAGCAAGCGCTAAATCGCGCCTGCGGTCTGTACTCCGAACGCCCCGGCGGCACGCCACTCGTGCCGCCGGGGCGTTCGTTTATCACAGCCGGGGGCGTATAACGGCACAAGACGCTCAAAGGCTTGTGTGATCGGATGATCAGGCATCGTATGCCTGGCATGCAGGACTTTTGCCTTGCAGGATTTTCGCCTTCCTCAGGAGGACAAGTGGGACGACTCTTCGGCACGGACGGCGTGCGCGGTGTCGCCAACGTGGATCTGACGGCCGAGATGGCTCTCGGGCTCTCCGTCGCGGCGGCTCACGTACTGGCCGAGGCGGGCACCTTCGCAGGCCACCGGGCGACGGCCGTGGTGGGGCGGGACCCGCGCGCGTCCGGGGAGTTCCTGGAGGCCGCCGTGGTCGCTGGCCTCGCCAGCTCGGGAGTGGACGTACTGCTCGTCGGTGTGCTGCCCACCCCCGCGGTGGCGTATCTCACCGGTGTGCTGGGCGCCGACCTCGGTGTGATGCTCTCCGCCAGCCACAACGCGATGCCCGACAACGGTCTGAAGTTCCTCGCGCGCGGCGGGCACAAGCTCGACGACGAGCTGGAGGAGCGGATCGAGAAGGTCTACGACGAGCACCGCACCGGCGCCCCCTGGGACCGCCCGACCGGCTCGGGCGTCGGCCGGGTCCGGCACTACAACGAGGGGTTCGACCAGTACGTCGCCCATCTCATCGGCGTGCTCCCGAACCGGCTCGACGGGCTGAAGATCGTCCTCGACGAGGCGCACGGCGCCGCTGCCCGGGTCTCCCCGGAGGCCTTTTCGCTGGCCGGCGCCGAGGTCATCACGATCGGCGCGGACCCCAACGGGCTGAACATCAACGACGGTTGCGGCTCGACCCACCTCGGTCTGCTCAAGGCCGCCGTCGTCGAGCACGCCGCCGACTTCGGCATCGCGCACGACGGTGACGCCGACCGCTGCCTGGCCGTGGACCACACCGGTGAAGAGGTCGACGGGGATCAGATCATGGCCGTGATCGCGCTGGCGATGCGGGAGCGTTCCGCACTGCGCTCCGACACCGTCGTCGCGACCGTCATGTCGAACCTCGGCTTCAAACTGGCCATGGAGCGCGAGGGCCTGACGCTCGTCCAGACCGCGGTCGGCGACCGCTACGTCCTGGAGGAGATGAAGGAGCACGGCTACGCGCTGGGCGGCGAGCAGTCCGGCCACGTCATCATCCTGGACCACGCGACCACCGGCGACGGCACGCTGACCGGCCTGATGCTGGCGGCGCGGGTCGCCGACACGGGTCGTACGCTCAAGGACCTCGCGGCCGTGATGACGCGGCTGCCGCAGGTGCTCATCAACGTGCCGGATGTGGACCGGACGCGGGTGGGTACGTCTGCCGACCTGGCCGCCGCGGTTGCGGAGGCAGAGCGTGAACTCGGTTCTACGGGGCGGGTGTTGCTGCGTCCTTCCGGTACCGAGCCGCTGGTGCGGGTGATGGTGGAGGCCGCCGACATCGACCAGGCTCGGTCGGTGGCGGGGCGGCTGGCGGACGCCGTGAAGTCGGCGCTCGGGTAGGTGACTTGGGCGGATGCCGTCGTGAAGCCGGCGTCCGGTCAGGTGAGTTGAGTGGTGCGCTCGCGCTGCATCGCCCAGAACCACTTCTGGGCGAGCAGGGTGAGCGTGCCCGCCAGGACGATGCCGCCCAGGTTGGCGAGGAGCTGCCAAGTGGAGCCCCACGTCTGGGAGTAGTCGCGGTAGCTGAAGGCGACGGCGGCGTTCGCGGCGGCCGGGACCGTCGTCACCGAGATCGCCACGCCGATCAGGGCACCGGACTTGGCGGACGTCAGGGACAGGGTGCCCGCGATGCCGGCCAGGAAGGCCACGACGAAGGACATCCAGTCGGGCTTCCAGATGAAGGCGGTGTTGGGCCGCGGGGCCTCCACCATGGACCGCTCGAAGAGCCCGAGGGTGTCCAGCAGCCAACTGAAGCCCGCCGTAAGGACCATGGCCGCGGCGAACCCGGCGAGCAGTGCCCACAGCGACCGCCACACCAGCTGCGGAGCCTTCCGCACCAGCGCCGTGGAGATCCCGGCGAGCGGCCCGAACTCCGGTCCCACGGCCATCGCGCCCACGATCAGGATCGCGTTGTCCAGCATCACACCGCAGGCCGCGAGCATCGTGGCGACGGCCAGGAACGCGACGTAGGTGACGGTGAGGGTGGACTCCTCGTGCGTGGCGTCGGCGAGGTGCTCCCACAGCACCGCGTCCGCGCCTTCGCCGGGTGCGTCCTCCTCCGCCTTGTCGGCCCGGTCCGACAGCGACAGGTCGATGTTCTCGACGGCGATGGAACCGATCCGGTCCAGCTCCAACTCCCTTAGCGCGCCGATGAGTTCGTCACCGGCCTCGCGGGCGACATCGCACATGACGACATCGCCGACGGGGTCGCGGGCGGCGCCGGTCATGACGACGAGGTGCGTGGTACCGACCGTCGACTCGATCAGTCGGACCACGTCGTCGGTCTTGCCGGCGGGGGTGATGAGGCGCAGATGCAGCATGACGCCTTTTTAACAGGCTCCCTCGGCGGGGCTACGGCGGCTACAGCTTGCGCAGGCTGAGCCGTTGGACCTTGTGGTCGGTGCCCTTGCGGATGACGAGGGCGGCGCGGCCGCGGGTGGGGGCGATGTTCTCCACCAGGTTGGGCTTGTTGATGGTGCGCCAGAGGGTGCGGGCGTAGTCGACGGCCTCGTCCTCGGAGACCTGGGTGTACTTGCGGAAGTACGAGTCGGGGTTCTGGAACGCGGTGGCGCGCAGCTTGCGGAACCGGTTCAGATACCAGCGCTCGATGTCCTCGGCGCTCGCGTCGACGTACACACTGAAGTCGAAGTAGTCGGCGAGACCGACGCGGGTGCGGCCGTCCTTGCCGGGGAGCGCGGGCTGGAGCACGTTGAGCCCCTCGACGATGAGGATGTCGGGGCGGCGGACGGTGAGCCGCTGGTCAGGGACGATGTCGTAGATGAGGTGGGAGTAGACGGGCGCGGTGACCTCGCCTTTGCCGGCCTTGATGTCGGCGACGAAGCGGGTCAGGGCCCGGCGGTCGTACGACTCGGGGAAACCTTTCCGCGACATCAGCCCGCGCGCCTCCAGCTCCCGTGTGGGCAGCAGGAACCCGTCGGTGGTGACCAGCTCGACGCGTGGATGCTCGGGCCAGCGGGAGAGGAGCGCCTGGAGGAGCCGGGCGACGGTCGACTTCCCTACGGCGACGGAGCCGGCGACGCCTATGACGAACGGGGTGCCGGACTGGGAGCCCTGTTCGCCCAGGAAGGTGTTCAGGGCGCCTCTGAGGGCGTCCGTGGCGCCGACGTAGAGATTGAGGAGTCTGGACAGCGGGAGGTAGATGTCACGCACCTCGTCGAGGTCGATGACATCACCGAGGCCGCGCAGCTTCTCGACCTCCTCGGCGGTGAGCGGCAGCGGCGTCTTGTCGCGCAGCGCGCTCCACTCGGCTCGGGTGAGGTCGACGTAGGGAGTCGCCTCCGGCTTGTGCCGGTGGGCGCTCCGGGGCATCGGGGAGACCGGAGAGATCACAGTCCATTGTTAACGGAGTTTGAACGGGGTGGTGGGTGGGGTCGGTCACGTTCTGCCGTGAGCGGCCTCTTCAGGCTCAGGTGAAGTCCGCGTAGGCGAGGTGGGTCTCGCAGACCCGGCACCGGAAGAGGTACGCGGTCGGCCCGCCGTCCTTGTCGAGGGAGCCGAGGAAGTCCTCGACCCGGCCGGGCGGCCACGTCCACTCGGCGCACTGCCGGCGGAGGTGGTCGACGGCGTCCGGATACGCCCTGAGTTCCTTGGTCCCGGCGGGGCCGAGGAAGGCGGCGCCGTCGCCGCAGTGGGTCAGCCAGTTCGGGGACTGCCAGGCGGTGAACCCCGGTGTGCGTTCGAGGATTTCCATGACGACGCCCTGGGGCACGTCGCCCTCGACGGTGTCGGCGAAGCAGGCGTCGTAGCGTTCGGCGGCGGTTCCGAAGGCGATGCAGTACGGGCAGATACCGGTGTCCGGGGCGTCGGCGGCGTGGACGGGACCGGTGTACACCCAGCCGCGTTCCTGCCCGCAGCACGCGCAGGGCTCGTCGGAGGCGGTCACGGAACCGGTGGCCACGGGGTTCGGGTGGTACGGGAACTGGGGAAGGACGGGGCGCCGGCGTGGTTCCGGCTGCGGGGAGATGGCCAGCGAGATGGCCTGCCCGGTCAGGGCCGGCGGCGGGACCACGATCGCCTCCGCCCGGAAGCCCTCCGGGAGGTGCCTGCGGTGGGCCTCGTCCGTCATGATCGCCGGACCGTCGCCCGGGATGACCACCGCGCCGGTCCGGCGGGCGAGTTCGGCGACGAGGTCGAGGACGCGGCCGGGGGAGAAGCGATGGAACGTGAGCCCGCGTGCGTCACCGTGGACGTCCGCCGTTCCGCCGTCCCCGGCTTCGAGCTCCCGGAACTCCGGGGAACCGGCGGCCGCCGTGCCACCCAGGGTGACGGGGTCGAGCACGTCGCGTATCGCGGTCTCGTCCATCGGGGTGGGTTCCCCGCCGGCGAACCGGCACAGGTACAGGCTGTAGCTCACGTCGTCAGCTCACTCCGTCGCGTTTCCTGGGTCGGGCCGGGCCGGGTCGGGTCGGGTCGGGCGGATCGGGGCTGGAATCCCGTCACCAGGACCATGCTTCCGTGCCCGTGTCCGTCCGGTTCCTCGACCTCGAATCCGGCCGAGGCGAGGATCCCCATGAGGGCCGCCTGCATCTGGTTGAGCACCGTGTGGAAGTGGCGGACGGCCGGGGGCGGGTTCGCGTAGTCGATGCCTTGCGCGAAGAGGTCGAGCGCGGGGCCGCTCAGCTCCGCGTCCGTGTGCCAGTTCGCGTACACGCCGCCGTCGACGAAGGGCGTCACGTGTACGTCCACGCCGGGCAGGACGTTCCGGTCGCCGGTGAGGTCACGTCGGGACACGGGAAAACCGACGAGCCGCAGTTCCCGACACACCCGCTCGGCCAGCGCCTGGCGTGCGTCGACGATCTCCGGCGGGGCTTTCGGGGGCAGGTCGAATCGGGGGGTGTCGGTCATGGGGTCCCCGCCTCGTCCCGGAAGGCCCCGCTCCGCGCCCACGCGATCGCACCCGAGCGCACCTGCGACGTCGTACGAAGTGATCAACACGACAACGGTTCGGTA
>NZ_JBLTJC010000077.1:0-34921 GCF_048158785.1 Streptomyces colwelliae
CGCAGGCGTCGGCGCCGTCCAGCAGGTGGGCGAAGAGCCAGGCGGCCAGCCGTTCGGTGGGGCCGCCTTCGGGGTCGCCGGGGAAGACGCGGTTGATGTTGACGCCGTCCGCAGCTCGGCGGTCTCCCCCACGTCCGTGGCCGGCTGACCGCCGCGCTGTCCGGCCAGGAAGTACAGCAGGACCTGTTCGTTGATCAGGTCCTGGGCCAGTACCGCGGACTCGGGGTCGACGCCGATCTCGACCAGGACCGCCGCCGCCCGGGCGCCCTGCCGGGCGTACTCCACGAGCCCTCCGCGCAGCGCGGCGACATGAAGCGCCAGGCCAGGATGGTCCGCGAACATGCGGAACGTCGTCCTCGCCAGCGCCCGCAGATAGGGACGCCAGCCGGGGCACGGCGCCGGCCAGTCCGCCGCCGCCACCACATGGTCGGCCGCGGCCGCGAGCAGCGCCTCCCGCTGGGGAAAGTAGCGGTAGAGCGTGGAGTGCTTCACCCCCAGCCGCCGGGCCACGGAACTCATGCTGAGGTCCTCGAACCCCACCTCGACGGCCGCTTCGACGATGGACTGCCGCCCCACCTGCGGTGGGCGGCCGAGCTTGGGAACCCGGAGCCGCGCGCTGAGTTCGGCGTGCGGATGCTGCGGATCGGCGGGAGAACGGGACATGCGGCCATTGTCACCGAGCACGGGCCCCGGCGGTAACCGGGGCCCGGCAGCCTGCCACCAGTAAGATCCAGCCATTAATGACAGCAAGTAACTAACAACTAAGGGTACCCGTGGTAGCTTGGTGCCGATTGCGGGTCGCACCTGCCGTGCCCCTCGATCTCCCTGCCACACCGGGTTCCACGCTCAAACCAAGGAAAGGTTTCCGCTGGTCAGCCGTCATGGGTCGCCGGCCGGCGGAAGAAGGGGGACAAGACCATGGAGCACTCGGCTCGACACGGCTTTCGACCGGGGCGGAGCGGAGCCCGCCAACCTGCGGACCGACGGCACCGCCCCTGCTGTCCTCGCGCCGGCAAACCCGCCGAGCCGGCCGTCTGACGCACCCCATGGACGCGCCCTCCGGCTCCACCGGCACGATCCGACCGGCCACGGCATCCCACTCCGCGACAGCCCGGCCCAGCCCGTCAGGACGATGGCTCCGCTGCCTCCAGCCGCGACCCGACGCAGGCATGCGACTGATCCTTCTGCCGCACGCGGGTGGCGGTTCGGGCTTCTTCCGGGACTGGCCGGGCGAGCTGCCCGACGGCATCGAGACCTGGGCGGTGCAGTATCCGGGGCGGGAACGACGCGCGTCCGAACCGCTGCCCGCCCGGCTGTCCGACGTCGTCACGGGCGCGACCTCCGAAATCCTGCCCCTGCTGGACCGGCCGACCGGGTTCTTCGGCCACAGCATGGGCGCCACGATCGGCTACGAGGTGCTCCGCCGGCTGGAGCGCGACCATCCCACGGCAGTCGCGCACGCCGCCCATCTCTTCGTCTCGGCCCGGCAGGCTCCACATCAGCCTCGCCGGAAGCTGATCCACGCGCTTCCCGACGACGAGTTCGCCGAGGTGCTGCGCCGGCACGGGGGAACCCACGACGCCGTCCTCGACGACGCCGAACTGTGGGAACTCTTCCAGCCGATACTCCGCAACGACTACCGCATGGCGGAGACGCACCGGCCGACACCGGTGACACCGCCCCTGGACCTGGACATCACAGCGCTGACCGGCGATGACGATCCCTCGGTCGACGTCGGCGCGGCCGCGCGCTGGGCGGATGCCGGCCGAGGTGAGTTCGCCCACCATCGTCTGCCCGGCGGCCATTTCTTCCTGGTGCCGCACCTGCCCGAAGTGGCGACAACCGTCGCTCACCGGCTCCGCCGTTCCGCCGGACGGCGTCGAGCCGAGTAGCCCGGCCGCACGGTCCGCGTCCGACAGGAGTCCTGCCGCATCCGGAAGGAGTCCTGCCGCCGCGACCGCCGATGCAGTGTGCGGCCGCTCCCCTCGGCGGGGGGGCGGCCGCACGCTACGTCACTTGACAGCCTTGAAGGACGGGGTCAACTCCTCCAGCAGCCAGGGGATTCCGAGGACCGACGGGTTCCTCAGTTCGGTGATGGTCGCGTTGTCCACGGGCGTGTAGGCCCCCGTGGCCTTGACCTTCGTGAACGACGGCTGCTTCTCCAGCGTGGTGCGCACCTGCGGAGAGACGAACCCGATCACCGTCAGGTCGGAGGTCAGCCGACCGGCCAACTCGGGGCTGAGCAGTCCGGGCTGCTCGTTCGTGGCCGACTTCTCCGCGCCCTTCAGGGTGGGAGTCACCTCTAGGCCGAGAGACTCCAGGAACTTCACCGCGAAGTCGTCCGGCGAGGCGATCGTGGCGATCTGGGTGGCCGAGTAGGCATAGGAAGCGGAGAAGGTCCTGCCCTTGAGACGGGGGTAGCGGGCCGCCGTGTCCTCGATCGACTGTTCCGTCGCGGCCACGGCCTTGCCTGCCGCGTCCGACTTCCCCAGCGCTTTGCCGATCTCCTCCTCACGGCTCTGCCAGGAGTCCTCGGCGGCCGACTTCGTGGGCGCGAGGGTGGGCGCGATCTGGCTGAGCTTGCCGTAGTTCTTGCTGATCCCGTAGTCGCCGGTGGCAAGGATCAGATCGGGCTTCAGCGCCGCGATCTCCTCGAACGACATGTCCGGCGTCGTATTGATCAACTTGGTGTCCGCGTCGAGCTTCCCCGAGAGCCACGGGCTGACTCCGTTCTTCCCGAACGGGTCCTTGGCGGCTCCCACGGGATCGACGCCGAGCGAGATCGCGGCGTCGAGGTCCATCGCGCTCAGCGCCACCACGCGCTTGGGGGCCGACTTCACCTCCGCCTTCCCCTGCGAGTGCTCGACGACCACAGGGAACACGCCGGCCTTGCCCGTCGGCGTGGTGGCCGCCTTGTCGGCATCGTCGTCGCCGGACGACCCACACGAGGCCAGTCCGGCACCGAGGACCACGACCGCCAACAGCACGCCGGCCCTACGCGGTGTCACCGCCGACCGGTGCACCCGCTCAGACAGCCGCCGATCCGTGCGTCTTCTTCCCATACCCCTGCCCCTCCCAGTTTTCCTGTGTTCGCGGATCACTTTATGACGTACTGTTGTTATTAAGCAAGGCTAACCTAATTTCTACGATGGGCCCGATCCGCTCATCTGCCGCTACGGCGCCGTGCGAGCAACCAGGCCAGGTAGACGCCACCGCCCAGACCCGTGGCCAGCCCTGCGGGTACCTCGACGGACGGGACCGCCCACTGCACCGCCACGTCGGCCCCTTGCAGTAGGACGGCCCCGGTCAGTGCCGACGCGGCGATGTTCGGTCCGGGGGCACGGGTGAGGAGCCTGGCGATCTGGGGGGCGGCCAGGGCCACGAAGGTGATGGGGCCTGCGGATGCGGTCGCGACGCCGACCAGGGCGACTCCCGTACCCAGGGCGAGAATTCGGGTACGCGCAGGGGACAGACCGAGCGACCGCGCCACATCGTCCCCCAGCGTGAGGATGCCGATCCGCCGGCTCTGCGCCATCGCCGCGGGCAGCAGAACGACGAGGCTGACCGCGACCGGGACGACGTTGTCCCAACTCCGGCCGTTGAGCGTCCCGGTGAGCCAGAGCTGGGCTGTTTCCGCGTCCTGGAGTCTGGCCCGGCTCAACAGCCAGGCGTTGAACGAGTACGCCATCGCCGAGACGCCGATACCCACGATGACCAGACGGTGCCCCCGCAGCCCGTCCTTCCGGCAGATCGCGTAGACGACGCACGCGGTGACCACCCCGCCGGTGAAAGCGGCCGCGGACGTCTCCAACGGGCCGCCTCTCCACCACAGCAGCGACAACAGGGCACCGGTCACAGCACCGTTGCCGAAACCCACGATGTCCGGGCTGCCGAGCGGGTTCCGGGTGACGGACTGGAAGAGGTCACCGGACACACCGAGGGCCGCTCCCACGAGGAGCCCGTCCAGACCGCGTGGCACCCGGAGGTCCATCACGATGAAGCGGTTCCCGGGATCACCGCCTCCGACGAGAGTGCGCACAACGTCCAGGACCGGTACCGGATAGTCGCCGGTGGCACAGCCAATCGCGAAGGCCGCCGCGGCGACACACAGCAGCGCCAGACAGACCGTCAGCCCCCGCGGCCTCACCCGTAGCAGGGCCGGCCCGGCACGCAGGACCATGACGGCACGGTCCGCCGTTCGCTCCGCAGATGCCCCGTGCCCGCTCCGGGACGGGGTCGGTCGAGGGGAAGGCCGAGCGGTCATGCCGTCCTCCGTCGGTCGCGCCGGGTGAGGACGACGAGCGCGGGTGCCCCGAGGAATGCCGTGATGATGCCCACCTCCAGTTCCGCGGGACGCGCGACGGCCCGCCCCAGCACATCGGCGGTGAGCAGCAGCACTGCTCCCAGGGCGGCGGCGTAGAAGAAGATCCAGCGATGGTCGGGACCGGTGATCGCACGGGCCAGATGCGGTACGGCCAGGCCGACGAAGGCGATGGGTCCGACGGCCGCGGTGACGGCTCCGCACAGCAGGGTGACGGCCAGGACGCCCAGCGACCGGGTGACGCCGACGCGCGTGCCGAGGGCGGCGGCGCCGTCGTCGCCGATGGCCATGACGTCCAGCGGCCCGGCCGTGACCGCGGCGAGCAGCACGCCGGCGGCGATGAACGGCAGGACCTGCCACAGCACGTCGGCGTCCCGCCCCGCGATCGATCCGACGGTCCAGAAGCGGAACGCGTCGAACACGTCCGGCCGCATCAACAGGACGCTCGACGTCAGGGCGGTGAGGGCGGCCGATACGGCCGTACCGGCGAGCACAAGCCGGGTGGGGGTGGCGCCACCCGCTCCGGCCGCACCGATCAGGTGCACGAGACCCGCCACCACCGCGGCGCCCACGAGGGCGAACCAGACGTATCCACTGAAGGTCCGCAGTCCCGCGAACCCGATCGCGACGACGACTGCCGCCGAGGCACCGGCGTTGACTCCCAGGATGCCGGGATCTGCCAGCGGATTCCGGGTCAGCGCCTGCATGAGGGCTCCCGCCAGGCCGAGCGCGGAGCCCGCCGCGAGGCCAAGTCCCGTGCGTGGCAGGCGCAGGGCGCGCACCAGTTGCTCGTCCGGGGTGCCCCGGTAGCGGAAGAGCGCGTCGAACACCGTCCCCGGAGCGATGGACTTGGCGCCCACGGCGACGGACGCCAACGCCACGAGCACCACCAGCAGGAGGGTCACCGGCACCAGCAGAACTCTCAACCGTCTGCTCCTCGAAGCGGGGGCGCGTCGCCGAACAGGAAGTCCGCCTGGAGAGACGTCGACGCCATCAGGTGTGCCACCCCCTTCCGCTCTCCGCGAGTCCCGCTCGGTGTCGCCGGTCCGCATGTCGCTCCCCTCGCAGCACCTAAGGTGGCGCTAACTCATAAATGACACCATGTCTCCATGAGGTGTTCCAGGGCCGGACCCTGCGAACTCACCGGCACACAAGAGGAGAAGACGGATCCGTGACCGCCCACGCCCCGACGGAGAACCTGAAGCTCGTCGTCGCCCCCGACGCCCGCGCCCTCGGTCTGCGCCACGTGCGCGCCTGGACGTTGTCCGCCCCGGTCCCCATGACCGAGCCGGTACTGGACGCCTCGGGCGCGACCGAGCTGCTGGCCGCGCTCCCCCGGGAGGACTCCCACACCGGGTACCGCAAGCTCATGGCCGCGCTCGGTCACCCCGGAACGACGCCGGCCGGCGAGCGTCTGCGCGACGCCGTCGCCCAGCGGCCGTGGCGGGGGCACGGCGGCGTCATCGACGCCGTCACCATCGCCTCGGTCGCCGTGGGCGGCGGCATCGGCCTGCACGACCTGGGCCGGCTTCCGGTCGGGTCGTCGGTTCTCGTACGCAGGTCTCCTGGCGGGGAGCGCATCGTCCCCGCGTTCTCCGCACGCTCCCGCCCCATCCCGTCGGGCGATCTGACGTACGGCGTCCAGCGACCCGGCGAGACCTTCGAGCCGCTGGCCTGGCTGGGCAGGCGGGACTCCGACTCGGCGGAACATCAGGTGACCGCGGACAGCCGTTCCGTGTGTGTCATCGCCCTGGGGCACCCCGACGACGGTCCGCGGCACACCGAGGCGGTGATCACAGCCGTCGGGAGTGTTCTGCGCCTGCTGCGCATCGCCGTGAAGGTGCGGGCGATCCCTGAGTGAGGACGCCGTTTCAGGGCTCCCCCGTATGACCGGGGAGCCCTGAGGGCGTCCGTGACCGTCAGGCCGGGCGCCCTTCGGGGAGCGGTGCCGTGGCGGTGCCGGGCGCGGTCGCACCCGAGGGCTCGGGCACCTGGGAGATGAGCAGGGCGGCCGCGGTGGTCAGCGCCCCGGCGCCCGCGGAGAGCGCGAACACCCAGACGAAACCGCTCTCGCCGGGAAGTCCCGTGGCGTGCCGGGTGGTTGCCACGAGCACGGCGGCGACCACCGCACCCGCGGCGGACGCGCCGACCGACCGGCCGATGGAGTTGATGCTGTTGGCGATGCCCGTCTTGTTCAGCGGAACCGACTGGACGACGAGCGCCGGCATGGCCGCGTAGGCGAGGCTCAGGGAACCACCGGCGACCACCGAGCCCGCGATCACGGCGGCCGTCGAACCGTGCCACAGTGCCAGCGCCCCGAAGCCGATCAGGCAGAACGTTCCGGCCGTGGCCAGCACTGTGCGCCCGGAGAACCGCTTGACCAGCACCCCTCCGAGCGGTGCCGTCACCAGGCTGATCATGGCGGGCGGCAGGAGGTACACCGTGGCCGCGGACAGGACGGAGGCGGAGAAGCCGTAACCCGCCGGGTCCGTGGGCATCTGCACGAACTCCGACGTCCCCAGGTAGAGACCGAACATGGCGAAGCCCATCATCACGGCGCCGACGTTCGTCAGCATGAACGTCCGGTGCGTGAGCATACGGACGTCCACCAGCGGCGCCGCGGCCCTGCGTTCCACCAGCACCCACACCACGAACGCGATGGGCGCGGCGATGAAGAGGGTGACGGTCGCGGGCGAACCCCACCCCCAGCTCTCGCCCTGGGAGAGCGGGAGCAGGACCAGGACCAGTGCTCCGCCCAGCAGAACGGCTCCCACCCAGTCGACACCGCCCTCACCGCGGACGGCGCCGCCCGGCACCCAGGCGGCCACGGCGCCGACGGCGAGCACGCCGACCCCTGTGGCCAGCCAGAACACATTGCGGTAGTCCGCGTCACCCGTCGCGAGCAGCCCCGCCGCGACGAGGCCGAGGCTTCCGCCGATGGAGAGCGTCGCGCTGATCAGCGCCATGGCGCCGGTCAGCTTCTCCCTCGGCACGGCGTCACGGGCGACGCTCAGGGCGAGCGGGAAGACACCCGTGACCGCGCCCTGGAGGACCCGGGCGACGATCAGGAGCGGCAAGGACGTCGTGATCGCGGCGAGCACGCTCCCCGCCAGCATCAACAGCAGGCAGATCTGCATCGCGTTGCGCTTTCCCCGCAGGTCGCCGAGGCGCCCGAAGAGCGGAGTGGTCACGGCGGAGGACAGCAGGTTGGCGGTGACGATCCAGCTGACGGCACTGTCACTGGCACCGGTCTGCTCACCGATCCTGCCCAGGATCGGGATCACCGCCGTCTGCATGGTCGCGGCCAGCATGCCCGCGGCACACAAGGCGGCCAGCAGCGGAGCGGGCGAACGGGTAGGGGACGAGACTTCGGTCATGTGAGCCACCTCGAGCCGGATGAGTGAGGCGTCGACCCGGGTACGGGGGACGACCCCGGGTCGACGCCCCACTAGTTTGCAACATGCTGTCATTAATAAGCAAGGGCGCGCTAATGACCCCCAGGACCCGTGGACCACGGCACTCTTCGCACCATAGCCGCGACTTAGTGACACGCTGAAATAAATAGGTAAGGTCAGCCCCTGTCGGATTCGCAGTACTCCGAAGGGGAGGCGCACATGAGCACGAGCACAGTGAGGGGCCAGGCGATCGGGTCGCTGCTGCGCCCGGACCACCTGGTATCCGCCCAGGCGGCGTTCAGGTCCGGACGGATGTCGACGGCCGACTTCAAGACCGTCGAGGACAGGGCGGTCGACGAGGCGCTTCGGCTACAAGAGGCCGCCGGCCTCGATGTCGTCAATGACGGGGAGATGCGGCGGACCTCGTTCATGGATCATCTGCTGGCCACAGTGCCGGGGGCGCTCGGGCATGAGGCACCGATCGAAGCGGACTCCGAGTCGGGCGGGGCGTACGCCGTCGACAATCCGATCGCCGTGGTCGAACCCATCGTGGCGGGCCGGAACATCGGCGTGGAGGAGTACGTGTACCTGCGCGGACGGACTCGTCGGCCGGTGAAGGTCACAGTCCCGAGCCCCCTCATGCTCTACGGCTTCTGGTCCGCCGAGCGAAGCACCCCCGTGTACCCGGATCCATTTGACCTGTTCGGCGCGTGGACAGCTCTGCTTCGCTCCCAGATCGAGGAACTGGTCGCCCTGGGTTGCACACGCGTACAGATCGACGCACCCGACATGGCCGTTCTCGTGGACGAGGACCAGCGACAACAACGTGAAGCACTGGGCATATCGGTCGAACGCACTCTCACGGAGGGCTGCGAGCTGATCGACTCGCTCGCGGCCACACCGGGAGTGTCGGTCTCGCTCCATCTCTGCAAAGGCAACTTCCGCAGCATGTGGGCCGCGTCAGGCGGCTACGACTGGCTGGCCAAGCGGGTCTTCGCCGGGACACCGCATGTCGACACGTATCTCCTGGAGTTCGACGACGAACGCTCCGGCGACTTCGCCCCGTTGGCCGCGCTCCCTGAGGACAAGCGCATCACGCTGGGGCTCGTGTCCACGAAGCGCGACGAACTGGAGTCTCTGGACGCGCTGTTGGCGCGAGTGGACGAGGCGGCGCAGTACGTCGACCGCGAGCGGATCGGGGTGTCCCCTCAGTGCGGGTTCGCTTCGGTCGCGGCAGGCGCCAACCGCGTCGGTCCCGCCATGCAGGCGGCGAAACTGTTCCGCGTAGCGGAACTTGCTGCTGAGCTGCAGTCGTAGACCGACGGCTCTCTCATCGCCACGATCGGCTCGCCACCGATCCGGGCCACCACCAGCCTCGGTACGGATGGGAGCCCCCCGTCCGCACCGAGGCCCGGGCATGATGGCCGCCGTCAGGCACGCCCGTTGAGATAACGGCCGGGGGAAGTACCGACAACTCGGCGGAATGCCACGAGGAACGCACTCGGTGTCGTGTACCCCACGTCACAGGCGACCCGGGACACGGATCGTCCTTCGACGAGCAGGGGCAGGGCAGCCTGTAATCGCACGCAGGTGCGCCAGCTTCCGAAACTCATGCCGGTGTCGTCGGCGAAGAGCCGCATCAGAGTACGCCCGGTAACTCCCACGGCCTGGGCATGCGCCTCCAGACTCCGCCGGTCCGCGGGATCGGCCAACAGCGCGTCAGCCACTGCCCGTACGCGTTCGTCGGTGGGGCGGGGCGCCTTGATGAGCAGTGTAGGGACGGGGTACAGCAGGTCGGGGACAAGGTCTTCAGCCCGCAGCCGCTGGTCCTCCGTGAGGTCAACCTGGTTGAGACGACGGATCAGATGGCCGAGCAACGTACCGACGGCAACGGGCGTGGGTTCGGCCCAGTCAAGTGGACACCGTTCCGGTTCCAGGTAGACGCTGTACAACACCGTGTCGCGGGTCGCACTCATGAAGTGATGGACGGCGTTCGCCGGCACCCACAGCGCCCGGGTCGGAGGGAGGACCCAGTAGGTGCCATCAACCACGACGTCCAGGACGCCCTGTGCGGCCCAGGTCAAACCGTGTCGCGGACATCTGCGCGTGGTTACCCGTTGCGTCAACGCCGAAGGATCGATGCCCACAGCGGCTATCACTCCCGCTTCCGGCGGGACGGCACCTGCGACAGAGGACCCGAACATGCGCGCCAGCGTATGCCCTCCAGGCATGGCCACCACCAGACCGCGACCGGATAGGTCCGCAGTACGGTTGGATACGGCCCGCCGCCACGCCGACCGCGCGGGTCGGACCAGCTGAACGACGTTGTGCAGCAGGCTCCGGGTCGAGTCGACGCCGGGACCGGCGTCGACGACAACGGACTCGGCCTCTCAGCTCGTTCGGCCCCACTGTCATCGAGGCCACCGCCTCGGAAGGCGCGGACGAGCGCGACTGACCTGGCGGCCGACGGAAAGCGCGCGGGTCGCGTATCAGGGCGTGACCAGCTCCGCGACCGCAGAGGTCACCAAGGCGCGCCGTTCGGATTCGGGCACCAGGCCTGCCACGTCCTCTCCGGGCAGGTGCCACATGTTTGCCAAGGTCAGCACCAGGGCCAGAATGTGCGCCGCGGGCCGCGCCGTCGTCACCGTGCCGCGCCGCTGCGCCTCGGTGATCGCCGCGACTTTCTCGGACATGGAGGCGGCCACGGCGGCGCGCTGCGAGGAGTCGCCGCGTTCGAGGTCGTACCACTTGAGAAACCGCATGACTTCGGGGTGTGACCCGCCTGCGTCGTGCAGGTGGCCCGCGTACTCGGGCAGGCGATCCGCGTCGATCGGTACGGACGCGACGATCAGGTCGACTATCCGGTCGAAGACCGCGTCGAACAGTTCGGCCTTGCCCTCGTAGAACGAGTAGACCAGCCCCGGGCTGATACCCGCACGTCTGGCCATCCGGTCGATCCGCGCTCCCGCCCGGCCGAACTCGGCGAACTCCGCCAACGCGGCTTCGAAGAGCAACTGCTTCTTGGCTTCGGGATCCCGGGTGCGCATCCGTCCACCTTAGTTAATGAACGTTCATTTGACAAAACTTCGCGCCGTCCGCACGATGGTTATTGAAAAATCATTCAGTAAGGGAGTATGATCACGATGAGTCACTGGACCCCGGATGCAATCACGGACCAGACTGGACGCACGGCCCTCGTCACAGGCGGCAACAGCGGCATCGGACTGGAGACCGCACGTGTGCTCGCTGCGCGTGGCGCGCGGATCATCCTTGCTGGACGCAGTGAGGCCAACCTCGACAAAGCGGTGCGGCAGGTGCTCGCCGTGGCGCCGAAGGCGGAGACCGGCACGCTGGTGGTCGACCTGTCGGACCTCGCCTCGATCCGCGAGGCGGCCTCTCGCATCGCCGAGACCGAGACGATCGACTTGCTGTTCAACAACGCCGGGGTGATGAACCTGCCGACCCGTCAGAGCACGCGCGACGGGTTCGAGATGACCTTCGGTACCAACCATCTCGGCCACTTCGCGTTCGACGCGCAGCTGTGGCCCGCCGTTCTCCGCTCCCCGGCCCCTCGGGTGGTCACGGTCAGTGCGATCGCCGCGCGCTGGCCCATGGGTCGGCTCGATGACCTGATGAGCGAGAAGAGCTACCGGGGCATGGGTGCCTACGCCAAATCCAAGCGCGCCAACATCGTCTACACCCTCGAACTCGCCCGGCGCACCGCCGGCACGCCGCTCAAGGCGCTGGTGGTCCACCCGGGGGCCGCGATGACCAACCTTCAGCAGCACGGCAATGGCACCCTGGCCAGGGTGTTCACCCCGATCGCCGAGCGCCTGCTCATGGGTTCGTCCGAGGGCGCCGCGTGGCCGTCGCTGTACGCCGCCAGCACCTCCGACGTGGTGAGCGGGCAGTTCATCGGCCCTTCGGGACGCGATCAGACCTCCGGCACACCGAAGCCGGTCAAGCTCCCCCGCGGTGCGGACGATCCGCAGCAGGGCGCACACCTGTGGGCGGAGAGCGAACGGCTGACCGGAGTCGTTTTCCGGCCCTGATACGCCATCGAGGCCGCAGCCCCAGCCGACGTTCGCCGACCACACCGCCCTCGTCCTGCCCGGCCACCGGGTCCGCGGCTTCTTTGCCCATGCCTTCCCCGGCCATGACGACGAACAGTTACGCGGCCCTTCCCTCTCCCCGCTCTTCGCGAACTCCCCGCTCTTCGCGAAGCAGGTCGCCGACAACCGCGCCGACCTCGATGTACGGCCCGATGGCGTCCACGGCTTCAACAACGTGGTCCGCAAGACCGGCCACGCTGTCGTCGAGGGCATCTCCTCCTGGTGCAACGCCCGTCTCTCCGCCTGATCCACCGACCACAGGAGCACCACCATGAGCGCGCAGGACAACATCACCGTCGTTCGGGGATTCATCGACACCGTCCTCAACGGGGGCGATGTCTCCGGCCTGGAGCGGTACTGGACCGAGGACATGGTCTGGCGCGGGGGCAGTCTCGGCGAGTATCACGGCCTGGCGGACTTCAGGAAGTTCGCCGAGGCCAACGCCGCCGGCGCGTTCACCGGCATGCACCTGGAGCCGCAGCGGTTCCTGACCGACGGCGACACCGTCGTCGCGCTGTTCACCAACAGCGGCGTCAACACGGGCCCGTTCATGGGCATGCCCGCCACGGACAAGCCTGCCAAGTGGAACGGCGTGGGGATCTATCGCATCCACGACGGCAAGATCGCCGAGGCGACCTTCGTCGAGGACATCCTCGCCATGCTCCTGCAACTCGGCATCACCAGCCTGCCCTCCGCCTCCTGACACAGCGAGCCGTACCGGCGCGACCGACGATCCCGGCCGACACCCATGGACACTGCCGGGATCGTCCCGGTCGCCGGTCGGCATCTTCCTCCGACGGCGGTGTCGCACCTGCATCACGCACCTGCATCACGGACCTGGAGAAGGCACCGCCATGAGAATGACCGTCTTCGGCGCCAGCGGCAGTGCCGGCTCCGTGCTCATCCCCGAAGCACTGCGGAGGGGGCACGAGGTCGTCGCCGTCACCCGCGACGCCTCCCGCATCACGCTCTCTCATCCGAATCTGACGGTCGCGATCGCCGAACTCGACTGCGTGCCAGCCCTGGAGAGGGCTCTCGCCGGGGCTCAAGCGGTGATCATCAGCCTCGGCGACGCCGTCTGCGACACAGGTACCGGCGCCATACTCGCCGCGATGCGCAACACCGGCGTACAACGCGTGGAGGCGCTCACCGGATTCGGCACCAGCGTGATCAGCCGACGCCGACTCAACCCCGCGATGCGGGGCGTGGTGGGCGCGGTCCGCCTCCTCGCCCGTTCCGGCTTCTCGGCGAAGGAACGGCAGGATGCGCTGGTTCGCGCCTCCGGCCTCACGTACACGATCGTCCAGCCGCCCACCCTCACCTTCGGCCCCGCCACCGGCGCCTACCGGCACGGGGATTACCGAGGCCGGTCCATCCTCGGCAGGATCTCCCGAGCGGATCTCGCCGACTTCATGCTCGACAATCTGGAACAGGAGCGCTATCTGAATCAGTCCGTCTACGTGCAGAACTGACCAGGTCCGCCGCACCCATGCCGGCGTGCTGCAGCACAGCTGAAGCCGCCGCCCGGGCGCGGCCTGACGCGACGACTCCGGAGGGGGCGGTGTCAGGCGGACAGATGGTCGGCGCTGGTGTAGATGGACTTGTGGTCCAGGTAGCTGCTGAGCCCCTCGGGACCGTACTCGCGGCCGATGCCGCTCGCCTTCAGGCCGCCGAACGGGGAGTTGAAGTCGATCGCGTAGTAGTTGACGCCGATCGTGCCCGTGCGCATCCGCCGGGCCACGTCGATGCCGCGTGCCTCGTCCTGGGTCCAGACGGACCCGGCCAGCCCGTAGTCGGAGTCGTTGGCGATCCGTACGGCGTCGGCCTCGTCGTCGTACGCGATGATGGCGAGGACCGGTCCGAACACCTCCTCGCGGGCGAGCCGGTCGGAGTTGTCCACGTCGGCGAAGACCGTCGGTTCGACGAACCAGCCGCGGTCGTGGCCCGCGGGACGCCCGCCGCCGGTGATGAGCCGGGCCGACGAAGCGCGGGCCGCGTCGATGTAACCGAGCACCCGCTCCTGGTGCGCTTTGCTGGCCATCGGGCCGCAGGTCGTCGCCGGGTCGAGCGGGTCGCCGACGACGAAGCCGGCCACGGCCTCGACGATCTCGTCGTAGCGCGAGCGCGGTGCGAGGATCCGGGACTGGAGGGTGCAGGTCTGGCCGTTGTTCATGAAAGAGGCGCCGTCCAGACCGGCGACGAACGTGTCGAGGTCCGCGTCGTCGAGCACGATCGAGGCGGACTTGCCGCCGAGTTCGAGGGTGCAGCGGCGGATCAGGCGCCCGCACTCGGCGCCGATCGCTCGACCGGCCGCGGTGGAGCCGGTGAAGGCGACCTTGTCGACGCCGGGATGGCTCACCAGGTAGGCGCTGGCCTCCCGATCGGCGAGCACGATGTTGAGCACGCCCGCGGGCAGGCCGGCCTCGATGGCGGCGTCCGCCAGCAGATAGCTGTCGAGCGCGGTTTCCGGCGACGGCTTGAGCACGACGGTGCAGCCGGCCGCGAGGGCCGGGGCGAGCTTGCTCAGCGCCAGTCCGAGCGGGAAGTTCCAGGGGGTGATCGCCGCGACGACACCGACGGGTTCGCGGCGCACGATGGTGGCTCCCCGCATGCTGGGGCGGAGCGCTTCCAGGGGAAAATTCTCGACAAGGTCGGCGTTGCGGCGTAGATGACCGGCCGGCCCGAGCCCGTTGGTCTGTCGCGACAGGGCGATGGGCATCCCGTTCTCGCGGCTCACGAGGGTGGTGGCGAGGTCTGCTCGCTTGTCCCACGCGTCGGCGAAACGGCGCATGGCCTCGGCTCGCTCCGCCGCGGTGCTGCGGGCCCAGGGCCCGCTCTCCAGGGCGGCGCGGGCGGCGGCGACAGCGGCGTCGATGTCGACGGGGCCGGCCATCGCGGCGATACCTATGGGTTCCTCGGTGGCGGCCTCCAAGGCCACATGGCGCTCATCGGTGCTGGGGCCGATCCAGTCGCCGCCGACGAAGAACATCGGCCGGTCGAAGGGGGTCTGGTTCTGGACGGTGTTCATGGGAATCTCCTTGTACGGAGCGGCGGTTCGGAAAGAGTCCGGCATGCTTCGGAACTGCCGGTCGGGTGACGCGGCCCCGGTGTGTGCGGGCAGGCTGGAACGGCGCGGATGGTGGGAGTCGCGGTGCACCCGCCGCATGCGAAGGCTGCGAGATGGTCGAGCGGGAGACGCTGCGGTCGGGTCGTCCGCCCGGAGAGGCGGTCGGCTGTTTTCGGGTACGTCGAGCAGCCGTCCGAAGACGGGCCGCGGACGAACAGTTGCTCTGCCTGGACGGTTATCCGGGTTCGGGCCCGGTGGCGTGCGGGTCGCCCGCCGGGTGTGGCTGATCCGCGCCCGGCTTCGACGCCGCCCAACTGGCGAGCATCCGCAGCGCGTCCTCCGACGGGGTGTCCGGCTCGGGGGTGTACATGATCAGTATTTGGCCGGGGTCGGCCAACCGGGTCGATTCGTAGGCGAGCTCGAAGTCGCCGACGACCGGATGGTGGACGCGTTTGACGCCAGTGGCGTACGAGCGCACGTCATGGCGAGCCCAGCGGACCCGGAAGTCTTCACTACGCGTCGACAGCTCTCCGATCAGGGTCGTGAGCGTCGGGTCGTGAGGCGTCCGGCCGGCTTCGGCGCGCAGCAGTTCGGCAGAGTCATCGGCGATTCTGTCCCAGTCGCGCCAAAAGGTACGGGCCGCCGGGTCGAGGAACGCGAAGCGGGCGGTGTTGACCGGCCGACCCGGGGCGGCGTACATCGGTTGGTAGAGCGCTCGGCCGAGCGCGTTGGCGCCGATGATGTCGAGGCAGCCGGTGAACACGAGCGCCGCGGTGGTGGTCATCGAGTCGAGGATGCGCTGAACCGGCGGCCGCAGCGGCGGCCGTGCAGTGGGCGGCGCGGGTCGACGGGAGCGCCTGGCGTCGAGCAGGTCACTCAGGTGCGCCCGCTCGGCATCGGTCAGCTGCAACGCGTGATGGATGCCGTCGAGGACCGATTCAGAGACACCGGTGGCATCGCCACGCTCCAGACGGACGTAGTACTCGACACTGATGCCGGCCAGTGCCGCGACCTCCTCGCGACGCAGACCCTTGACCCGCCGAGCGCCGCCGAACACCGTGAGACCCGCCTGCTCGGGGGTCAACCGTGCGCGGCGGGTCGCCAGGAACGCGCGGATCTCTTCCCGCACCCCGGGGCTGACCTGCTTGCCATCACTCATGCGATTGACGGTACGCCGCCGTTCGCCCGCCAAGGAGTCACTCTCAGTACCCCCCAGCGGATCCGTCACCGGCACAGCTGGGGGCCTCGCTCGGGCTGGGCCCTCCGGGCGGGGCCGCTCATCGAGCCGCGGTGTTGTCAGTCCTCGCCACTGCCGCTCGGCCGATCACGATATTCACGGAGGGTGGCCTGGTGGGTGCGTGCCAGCGGCGGCCTTGGCGCCTTTGCGGGCCAGAGCGTCAGAAGGCGGTATGAGACCTGATGTCCGATGTGCTGCTTCGTCCGGGGTGAGTGGGCAGGTCGCGGCGGCGCCGGGCGGCCTAGGGCCGCGGCTGGGTGAGCAAGCCCTGGTCGGCCTCGGCGAGGATCCCTCGCTCGGCGAGCCGCTTGAGCTTCAGACGGGCCTGGTCGGCCTTGTCCGGGATGGTGCAGCGGATCCCGCGCCGCCGCAGGCAAGCGCGGCTCTTCCGGGAGGCGTACGTGTTGTCGGCTCGCACGCGATTGGGTCGGGTGCACGGCCTGCCCGACCCAAGACATGGGACACGGACCTTGTTCAGGACGGACTCGAACTGCGACGGAACTCCTTAACGGCCGGGCCTCTGCGACCATGCCGATTCACGTGACTTGACCAGCCCAGCAACGCGCCTGACAGGTCATCAGAACGAGCGTCAGATGAGCGCCACGAACGTCATTTCAGCATCAGGACATCGCCCGTAACACCCACACCGAACATAATGCGCACGCACAAAACCGCAGGTCAGGACAGCTTGGCGACCGATCCCAGAATCGCGACGCACCCCACATGATGCGTCATCGGGAAAGCATGAAAGGGCACGGCACCTGATACGCCAAGCATGTACGCGATCGCCGACGCATCCGACGAATCTCGTCGCCCCGCAGGAGCCGCGCTCCGGCAATTTCGTCGTGAGCGAGGGGAACATAGCCGCACATCGCCGGTTTGCCAAACCGGCGTTTCTGCAGACGATTGTTGTCCAACGTCTGCCCCGAGCACCACTGCGGATCGATCCATCAGCCAGGACTCACCACCGCTGCGGAGGTGGAGTCCCCTGTTCTCCGTTTGCGAGCGGTGTCGTCCGTCGCCGGAGGTTCCTCTCCGGTATCTGTTTGGTGCTCCATACCGCCCGGAGATCCACCGCACTTGCCTCCGAACCGATAACAGATTCCACAAACCATCACCCGCGCAAGCAAAAGGAGGGCGCGGCGCACTCCACAGCCAGCCAGGCTGTCTCCGTCCAAGATGACAGCCGTTCATCCCTCCTGGCCAACGCCTGGTATTCGACGAGTGATCTCGCCTCCTGTCTGCACGTGGACGCCTCGACTCTGCGTCGGTGGCGCACCGCCCGGCCACCGCAGGGCCCGCCGTTCGTCTCCGTTTCGGAACGCGTCGTCATGTACAGCGTCCTCGACGTCGAGGAATGGCTGCACAGCCGCCGAACCGTCCCACGCCGAGAAGCCTGACGGCCGAGAAGACCATTGTTCCGGTCGGCGTCAAGCTCTCCACCGACATCGAATACCGACCCGATCGCCCCAATCCCTATCGAGCGCGCGTCCGCTGGTTCGATCCCGCTACGAAGCGCCGCCTGTCCCTGTCGGAGGGAAAGGCGGACGAGGACGAGGCACAGGAGTGGCTCCAGGACATCATCGACGCCGCGCAGGCCAGGCTGTCCCCGTCGCTCGCCACCATAAAGCTCACCGAATACGGCGACGCGAACATGGATCTCGCCCTGTGCGGGCTGGAGTTGAAAACCCTCGACCCGCATCTCGCGGGATGGCGGATGCGCGTGGTCTCCGCACTGGGCCACCTCGCCGTACGGATGATCACCAACGGCGTCGTCGACCGCAGCGTGCAGAACTGGATCGTCGACGAGCACAGCCGCTCCACGGTCAAGAACACCATCGCCGTCCTGGTCCGTGTCATGGAGCAGGCGGTCCGCGACGGCATCATCAAGGTCAACCCCGCCCGGGTCAGCGGCTGGCAGAAGCTCTACAAGCAGGCCGAGGACGAACTCCGCGACCCACGAGCCCTCGCCCTGCCCGACTGGGACAGGCTCGTCCAGCTGGCCGACGCACTCGTGGCCGCCTCCTCCAACCAGTACCGCGGCTGGGGCGACGTCGTCCTCTTCGCCGCGAGTACCGCCACCCGGATCGGAGAAGTCTCCGGGTGCCGCGTCGGAGACATCGACACAAGTCAGTGGATCTGGACGGTGCGACGCCAGACCACGCCCGCGCCTGGCGGACTCACTGACAAGGGCACCAAGGGCACGCGTGCCCGGAAGGTTCCCATCATCGAGGAGATCCGGCCGCTCGTTGCCCAGCGCATCCTCTCCGCCGGCCCGCCCCTGACGCGCGCCTGTTCACCGGCCCGCGCGGAGGACGCATCTCCACCGCTGTCCGGCGCGACGCGACCCACTGGGACGAGGTGGTCACCCGGCTCGGCTACGAGCACCTGCGCCACCACGACCTCCGCCACACCGGACTGACCTGGCTCGCGGACGCCGGAGTCCCCATCCACGTCCTGCGCAGGATCGCCGGCCACGGTTCGCTGACGACCACTCAGCGCTACCTGCACAACGCTGGTCCCCAACTGGTCCCCAACAATGGTCAAGGGGCGGTTTCGGATTCCTCCGAAACCGCCCCTCACCTACGACTCTGTCGAGTCGGGACGACAGGATTTGAACCTGCGACCCCTTGACCCCCAGTCAAGTGCGCTACCAAGCTGCGCCACGTCCCGCTCGCGCCACACCCGGTAGACCGGGTGAACGCGCAGGTAAACCCTACCGCATGTGCCGGGTCACTTCGGCGGCGTCGGGGTGTCGTGGGTGCGGTACATCGCCTGGACGTCCAGCTCCAGTTGGACGGTGGGGCCGACGACGGCGATGCCCCGGGCCAGCATGCTGCGCCAGTTCAACGTGTAGTCCTCGCGGTGCAGTTCGGCCGTGGCGAGGGCGGCGCAGCGGAGTTCCTCGGCGTAGCCGCCGTTGACCGTGCCCAGGTAGGTGGTGTCCAGGTTCACCGAGCGGCTCACGCCGTGCATCGTCAGCGAACCCTGCAACGTCCACTTGCTGCCGCCCCGGTAGGCGAACCGGGTGCTGGCGAAGTCGATGTACGGGTAGCGCTCCACGTCGAGGAAGTCGCCGGAGCGCAGGTGGTTGTCCCGTGTGGTGTTGCCGGTGGTGATGCTGGAGGCGTCGATGCGGACGTGGACCCGGGAGTCGGCCACCTCCTGGGCGATCTGGATACCGCCCTGGAACCGCTCGAACCGGCCGTGCACATGGGCCATGCCGACGTGCTTGGCGATGAAGCGGATCGCGGTGTGCGGCGGGTCGAAGAGCCAGGTGCCGGGCGGCGGGAGTTCCTGCGCGCGGCCGGGCTGGAGCCAGACGCGTTCCGTGGGCTCGGCGATTCCGGCGACGATCTCCACCGTCTCCTGGTGCGGCTGGAGTCCCTGGGCCGAGACGAGGAGGCCGTAGCGGCCGGGCGGCAGGGCCGCGAGGAAGAAGCCGTACGGGTCGGTCGTACCGGAGGCGGCGACGCGGTGCGAGTCCAGGGCCGTCACGGTCACGTCGGCGGACGCCATGGGCGCGCCCATCGGGTCGACGATCTCACGGCCGAGGCCGCCCGCGCCGGGCGGCAGGGGGAGCGAAAGGCCCGCCGCCGTGGCGGAGGCGCCTTGGGGCCGCCAGCGCCTGAGCAGTGCGAGGGCCATGGTGATCACCTTTCTTCACAGCAG
Source organism: Streptomyces colwelliae (assembly GCF_048158785.1). Taxonomy (NCBI): domain Bacteria; kingdom Bacillati; phylum Actinomycetota; class Actinomycetes; order Kitasatosporales; family Streptomycetaceae; genus Streptomyces; species Streptomyces colwelliae. Next base: position 19,805 of record NZ_JBLTJC010000077.1, read on the forward strand.
TCGTACCGGCATACGGCGCCGGACGACACGCCCCCGATCTTTAGCGCTCCGGTGATGAAACGGGTGTCTCATATCGAGACACCCGTTACGCCCCTTCCGCCGCCGATGCCTCGTAGCGGCGGACGATCGGCTCCAGGTAGTCCGCGTGCGGGCCCACCAGGAGCGGGAGTTGGGCCGTCGAGTGGATCAGGGCGATGCGGTCCAGTTCCGGGTCGCGGCCCTCTGCCCTCTCCGCCGCCGCCATGGCCTCGAACCGCTCGTGCAACCGCGCCGCCGGGAGGGACGGGGCACGGAACAGGACGCCGATGCTGCCGTTTCCGGCGCGGGTGACGTTCCAGAAGGTGAGGTCGTCGGGCCGGGTCTCGATGCCGGTCTCCTCGATCAACTCCCGTGCCGCGTGCCCGTACAGGGCCCTCATGTCGAGCGGTTCGTCGCCTTCGGGGGGTTCGAGCGAGCCGCCCGGGAGTTGCCAACGTCCCGGTGCTGCCGTGGAGTTCGCCATCCGGCCGACCAACAGGCGCCCGTCGTCGGCCGGTTGGAGGACGGCGACGAAGAAGGACGGGAGCCACGAGGTGGAGCCCGGGACGCGTCGGAGGGCGAAGTGCCGGTACGTCGTCCTGACCCAGGAGACGGTCAGGTCGTCCGGTCCCTCCCGTTCCGCGCCCGCGCACACCAGGACCGGCCCGTCGAAGAAACTCGGGTTGCCCCGCACCAGCCCGTCCCACACCTCGTTCATGGCCAGCCGCTCCTCCGGCGTGAGCCGAGGAGCGCCGGTCTCGACGAGCCGGAGCCGCTGAACGTCCAGGAGTTGGGCGCCGCATCCCCGCGCGCTCTGTTCGATCATCGCTTCATGCTGGCACACCGGCCGGGTCAGTTCAGGGCACCGGGAGCCATCACCGACGCTTCCTCCTCCGCCTTCAGGAGCGCCGACTCGGAGCCGCCGACAGTCTTTCCTCCGCTACGGCCGGACCGGCGCGCCGGCACCAGGAGCGCGGCCAGCGCGGCGCCGAGGAGCAGCACCGCCAGCAGCGTGAACCCGTGGGTGTACCCGGAGCCGTACGGCAGGCCCGAGGCCTGGAGGTGGCCGGTGACCAGGACGCTGGTCACCGCGGCGCCGATCGAGCCGCCGATGGTGCGGATGTTGGCGTTCATGCCGGTCGCGGCGCCGGTCTGCTCGGGCGGGACGCTGCCGACGATGAGGTTGGCCATGGAGGCGAAGGCGAGTCCGATGCCGAGGCCGAAGATGCCCGCGACCAGGGCGATCTGCCACTGCTGGTCGTGCCAGAGAGCGAGGATCGCGCAGGCGAGCGCGCCGAGGGCGGCGCCGGTGGTGAGCAGTGCCTTGGCGCCGACGATCGGTTCCAGGCGCCCGCTGAGCACGCCCGAGACGAACATCGCGATCAGCATCGGGAGCATCAGGAGTCCGGACGCGGTCACGCTGGCGCCGAAGCCGTAGCCGGCGGACGAGGGGGTCTGGACGAAGCCGGGCAGGAAGGACCAGATCGAGTACATGCCCGCGCCGAACAGCAGCGCGGCGGTGTTGGTGGTCCACACCGAGGGCAGGCGCATCACCTTGAGGTCGATGAGCGGGCTGCGGGAGCGGGCCTCCGACATCAGCCAGGCCGCGAAGAGCACGACGGCCGCGGCGAACAGGCCGACGACCCGCACGGAGCCCCAGCCCCAGATGCCGGCCTGGCTCAGCGGCAGCAGCAGGGCGACCAGCCAGCCCGAGAGGAGCACGGCGCCGAGCCAATTGACGTGCCCCTGGGCGCGGTTGGGCGACTCGGGGACGTAGCGCACGGCGATGAGGGTGGTGACGGCGACGATGCCGACGGGGAACCAGAACAGCCAGCGGTAGTCGAGCGCGGACACGATGGGACCGGCGGCCACCATGCCGACGCCACCGCCCGCGGCGATCACGGCGGACAAGTTGCTGATGCTGCCCGGGACCTGGGACGCGTGGAACTCGTCCCGGATGATGCCGAAGGACAGCGGGAACAGCGCGCCGCCGATGCCCTGGACGACCCGGGCGATGATCAGGACGCCGATGTTGGGTGCCAGCGCGGCGACCAGACAGCCGGCCAGCACCGCGCCGAGGACGGCGACGAGGGTGCGCTTCTTGCCCACCAGGTCGCCGACGCGGCCGAGTATCGGGGTGAAGACCGACGCGGACAGCAGATAGGCCGTCATCACCCAGGTCGCGGTGGACTGGGAGGTGTGCAGCGCGTGCTGGACGGTCGGCAGGGCCGGCGCGATCAGCGACTGCAGCATGGAGAACACGCCCGCACCGGTCGCGAGGACCGCGAAGGTGAGGCGGGAGGACTTGCGGGGCATCGAGAGCCTCTCCGGAACAAGCGAACGGGGGTGCGCCCGCGCATGGATCTACGGCGGAACGCGCCCACACTGCTAAAGTGGAGGTACCCCTCCACCATAACGGAGGCACACCTCCGGTTCAACCGAGCCCGCCCCTGGGAGGCACCCGTGACGGCCCCACCGTTCCCCGTCAGCGAGATCGTCGCGACCCAGAGACCACACCGGAAGGACGCCGCCCGCAACTACGACGCCCTGCTCGCCGCCGCTCGCGAAGCCTTCGCGGAGCACGGTTCGGAGGCGTCGCTGGAGGACATCGCGCGCCGCGCGGGCGTCGGCATCGGCACGCTCTACCGCAACTTCCCGACCCGCCGGGCCCTCTTCGAGAGCGTCTACGCGAACGAGGTGAACGCCTTGTGTCAGGTCGCCCTGGACGTCGCCGGCCAGGAGCCGTGGGAGGCACTGACCTCGTGGCTGAACCGTTTCGCGGGCTACATGGTGACCAAGCAGGCGGTGCGCGAGGCACTGGAGAACGAGTCGGAGATCTTCGGCGCCTGCCGCGAATCGATGTTCTCCGCGGGCGGCCCGCTGTTCGAGCGCGCGCAGAAGGCGGGCGCGGCCCGTACGGACATGGACTTCGGTGATCTGCTGCGGATGGTCGCCGGGATCACCGGAACGAAGTACGTGGACGACACCCAGCGCGACCGTGTCCTGGCCATCGCGCTGGACGGCGTCCGCACGAACCACTGACCGACCGTCTACGCGGGGGGCGTTCCCTCGTGCGCCGCGCGCAGCAGCGCGAGGACGCCCTCCTCGGTGACCGGCCGGGGGTTGGCGTACGCCTGGCTCACCGCCTGTGCCGCCGCCGTCACCAAGTCGCCCTCCTTCAGGCCGAGTTCGGCGAGTGAGCGCGGTGCGCCGAGCCGCCGCGCCAGGTCCCACAGGGCGCGTGCGGCGTCCTCGGTGTCCAGCGCGCGGGCCACGGCGGTGGCCGCCCCCGGCGCGGCGGGCGCGTTGTACGCCAGCGCGTACGGCAGCACCACCGTGTGCGTCTCCGCGTGGGGCAGACCGAAGGTGCCGCCGAGGACGTGGCACAGCTTGTGGTGCAGGCCCATGGTCGTCCCGCCGAGGCACGAGCCGCACAGCCACGCCCCGTACAGGGCACGGCTCCGGGCGTCCAACGACCTTGGATCGACGGCCAGTTCGGGCAGCGCGCCCGCCAGCGCCCGTGCGCCCTCCTCCGCCATCAGCGCGATCAGGGGCGAGGTGTCCGGGGCGTACAGGGCCTCCACGGCGTGCGCGATCGCGTTGATGCCGCTGGTCACCGTGAGCGGGACGGGGAGTTCCAGGGTGAGTTCAGGGTCGTAGACGACACTGCGGGGCAGGACGGCGGGGTCGCGGCCGGTGCGTTTGGCGCCGTTCTCGGTGAGGCCCCAGACCGGGGTCATCTCGGAGCCGGCGTAGGTGGAGGGGACGGCGATCAGCGGGAGGCCGGCGCGCAGGGCGATGGCCTTGCCGAGGCCGACCGCCGAGCCGCCGCCGACCGCGACGCAGCCGTCGGCGCCCAGGGTGCGCGCCAACTCGACGGCGCGGTCGGCGACTTCGACCGGGACGTGCATCCTCGCCTCCGCGTGCAGCCCGACGCACGCCTCCCCCAGCGAGTCGGCGACCGCCCGCGCGGTGTCCGCACCGCGGGCGCCGGAGAGCACCAACACCCGCCGCAGACCGAGCCGTTCGGCCTCTCCGGCGGTCGCGGTCAGCGCGGCGCCGGGGCGGAACACGACCCGCATGGGCCGGGCGTCGTAGGCGAAGTCCAGGAAGTCCTTCACGCGCGGTCCAGTACGAGGTCGAAGCGGGCGTGACGGAAGGGGTTGGCGATGCCGAACTCCCGTGCCAGGGACGGGTCGTCGGTCGGGGTGAAGTCCTCGACGAGGCTCTGCTTGACCGCGAAGACGGCGTCGGAGTCCAAGTAGTCGCTGCCCGCTACGAAGATGTGGGTGGTGACCGGGGTGTGGTCCTCGGCCGAGGCGATGAAGTGGATGTGGGCGGGGCGGTAGGGGTGGCGGCCGGTCGCCTTGAGGAGTTCGCCGACCGGGCCGTCCGTGGGGATGGGGTACGGGCTCGGGACGCAGGTGCGGAACCAGAAGCGGCCCTCGGCGTCCGCGGTGAACAACCCCCGTCCGTTGCCCGGGGGTTGGAGGTCCGGGCGCTGCACGTCGTAGAAGCCGTTGCCATCGGCCTGCCACACGTCGAGGAGGGCGCCGGGCAGCGGGGTGCCGTCGCCGGAGACGATCCGGCCGCTGACCACGCACGGCTCGCCGCCGCCCACCAGGTCGATGTTCGCGCCGAGTTCACGCACCGGCGACTCGGTCATGTGGAAGGGGCCGAGCACCGTCGACTCGGTGGAACCGGCGGCCCGGTCACCGTTGATCGTCTCCACCAGCATCGACAGGCCGAGCACGTCTGACAGGAGGATGAACTCCTGCCGGGTGTCCGTGCACGTCTTCCCGGTCTCCGTCAGGAAGCCGATCGCCCGCTCCCACTCCGCCTGGGTCAGGCGGGTCTCCCGCGCGAACGCGTGGAGATGCCGGATCAGGCCGGTCAGCAGTTCACGCAGGCGGGGATCGGCCGTCCCCTCCAGACTGGCGACGGCCTCGTCCGTGACGGTGACGTCAGTGGTCATTGCGGCTCCCTACCCTGTGCGAGATACCCCTGTGCGAAATGTCAGCCGTGCCCGAGGATGCGTCGCAACGCGTCCGTGAGCAACTGTTCGGCGTTCTCGGCCGCGTCGGCGTGGCGGAAAGCGACATAGCCGTCGGGGCGTACGAGGAGCGCGCCCGCGTCGGACACCTCGCTCAGGCGGGCCCAGTCGCCGTACGGGTCGTCGTACTCCTGGCCGGGGCCGATCACGACCGTGGCGATGTCCAGGGGGTGCGCCTGCGCCGCGCGCACCCAGGCGTCGCCGCCGATGCCGGTGAGGAGGGTGAAGCGGCCCTTGCCGACCGTGTCGAGGGTCGAGACGGTGCGGGTGCCCGAAGTGATCCAGGCGTGCGGGAGCTTGGCGCCGGGGCGGGAGCTGGGCTGGTGGTACAGCTCGCGGTCGCGTTCGAAGCCGGGGTCGGGCGTGCCGTCGGGCACGACCGCGGTCGAACTCCCGGCGGAATAGCGCTGGTTGAGGTCGACGCCGTGCGCGTTGAACTCGTACACCTTGAAAGCGATCGCCTCGCGCAGCGCGGCCCGCTGCTTGGCCGCGGCCCCGGTCGCGTCCTTGCGGGCCTCGATGTTGGCCCACAACTGCTCGGGGGTCTGCGGGGAAAGGCCGTCGAGCGCCTCGAAGATCGGGGCGGTCTCGCCGATGGACTTGTTGGCGCGGGTGACGATCTGCTTGCCGATCGGCGCGCGTTCGGCGTCGTAGCTGTCGAGGAGCTTCGGCGTGGCGGTGCCGTCGAGGACCAGCTTCAGCTTCCAGGCCAGGTTGTAGGCGTCCTGGATCGAGGTGTTGGAGCCGAGCCCGTTCGACGGCGGGTGACGGTGCACGGCGTCACCGGCGCACAGCACACGTCCGTTGACGTAGGTCTCGGCGTACAGCTCGTTGACCGTCCACGCCGAGGACGACTTGATGGTCACCGGGATCTCGTCGTCGCCGACCAACTGCCGTACGACGGACAGGGCGTACTCTTCGGTGAGGTCGGGGGCGCCGGCGCTCACGTCGTAGCCCCACACGATCAGCCACTCGTTCCAGGGGCTGACGTTGCGGACCAGGCCCGCGCCGATGCCGCCGACCGTGGCGCCGGGGGCGAGCACCCAGTAGAGGGTGGAGGGCCGGTGGGCGGTGTATTTCGTCAGGTCCGCGTCGAAGACGATGTTGATGCTGCCCGCGACACCCATCTGGCCGCCCATCGGCAGCCCGGCGTCCTCGGCGACCTGCGAGCGGCCGCCGTCCGCGCCGATGAGGTACTTGGCGCGGATCTGGTACTCGTCGCCGCGCAGCCGGTCCTCGACGGTGACCGTGACGCCGTCCTCGTCCTGGACGAAGGACTTGTAGACCGTGCTGAAGCGGACGTTGGAGCCGCGCGCGAGCGCCGCGTCGATCAGCACCGGCTCCATCAGGTGCTGCGGCATGTCGCACATGCGGGTCGGGCTGGCCAGGTCGTGGGCGGCCTGCACGAGCGGGTCGTTGCCCCAGGAGCGGATCCGGCCGAGTTCCTCGCCGGCGAGGCTGGTGCAGAACGTGGTGTTGCCCATCAGGTTCTGCGGCGTGGCCTTGGCCAGCACCTCGTCCTCGACGCCGAGGTCGCGCAGAACCTCCATGGTGCGCTGGTTGGTGATGTGCGCGCGGGGCGTCCTGGTGAGGCGCGAGTAGCGCGTGACGACGATGTGGGGGACGCCGTAGGTGCTCAGCGCCAGCGCGGCGGAGGCGCCGGCCGGGCCGCTGCCCACGATCAGTACGTCGGTCTCGACAACGTGCACGGCGGGACGCTCCAGGGGTGAGACAGGTCGAGGCAGGCTGAGACGGGCTGAGACACAGGTGAGAAAGGAACCGACTCTTCACGATCTTGGTGCGGGCCGGACCTGCGCGGGTGTCTCATTACGAGACAGTTACAGCCCCGAGGCGGCCGCCGCCACGGGCCCGATACGGTGAGAGGCGTCATGACCACCCTGGATCACTCCCCCGCCCTCGCCCCGCTGCGCCAGGCACGCGAGCGGTTCCTGAGCGGCCGCCCGCTGCCCGACGACGTCCCGGACGAGGTCCTCGCGGCCTGGCGCCGCGCCCGCTTCTTCGGCGTACGGCACGACCTCGATGGACCGGTCCACGAACCCGAACTACCCGCCGATTCGGCCCTGTTGGAGGCGGCGCGGCCCGTGCTGGACCGCATCGCGCCGGCGCTCGGCCGCTCGGCGATGCTCCTCACCGACGGGCGTCTGCGGGTGCTGTGGACCTCGGGCGAGGTCCCGGGCGACGACCGCTGCCGCGACCTGTCCGAGCGGGAGGTGGGCCACAACAGCGCGGCCCTCGCCCTGCGCACCCGGCGCCGGGCCGAGGTGCACGGCCCCGAGCACTTCCTCGACGTGTGGCAGGACGTGTCCGCGGTCAGCGTGCCGCTGCTCGCCCCGGATTCCGGGCAGGTGCTGGGCACGGTGACCGTCGCGTCCGCACTGTGCGCCGGCTGCGGCCCGCATCCCGGGGCCGCCCTGGCCGAGGCGACGGCCACGGCGGTGGAGGCGGAACTGCTCGCCCGCTCCCGCACCGCCGAACGGGTGCTCCTCGACGCCTACACCCGCGCCGCCCACGGCCCGGACCGCGCGATCGTCGCCCTCGACGGCCGCAACCGCATCGTCAGCGAGGCCGCGGTGCGCCTTGCGACACCTCAGGTGCTGGCCGCGCTGGAACGGTCCAGCACGAGCGAGCGCGCCTCCGGCGCACGGCCGCCTCAGGACACCGGGTGCGGTGCGGTGGTGGAACGGTCCAACGGCGCCGGGGACGGTCCGAGCCGGGAGCTGCGGGCCGACGCCGGGAACGGTCCCGTGGTGGAACGGTCCCACGGCACCGGACGCCGTCCGGTGCGGGAGCAGTCCTACGACCTGACGCTCCCCGACGGCGCCGGCTGCACCGCCGAGATCACTCCCGTACGGCATGAGGGTCGCGTCCTCGGGATCGTCGCCGTACTGGAAGCGCGCGCCGCCGAGGTGCCGGTGCCGCGTCCCGTTCCGCGCCCGGCGCTGGCGCTCGCGGGTGGTTCGGTGCCGTGGCGGCACGCGGTCGCCCGGGCGGTGGAGCTGGCCCGGGTCCCCGAGCCCCTGCTGCTGACCGGTGAGCGCGGGAGCGGCAAGACCGCGCTGGCCCGTGAACTGCTCGGCGGGACCGTGCCGTTGGTCGCCGATGCCGCCGAGTCGCCCGAACTGGGCGTGACGTACAGCGAGTTGGCCGACGGCCGCCCGCTCCTCCTGCGGCACGCCGAACGGCTCGCCCAGTCGGACGTCGCCGCGCTCAACTCCCTGCTCGAAGAACACCCCGACATCCATCTGCTGGTCACCTACACGCCCGGCACTCCCCCGGGCCCGTGCTTCCAGCGGCTGCTGGACACCCTCGCGCCCCGGTCGGTGGCCGTCCCCGCGTTGCGTGAACGCCCGGAGGACGTACGGGAGTTGCTGCCGGTCCTGGCTCCCCGCCCGACCCCGGGACAGCCTCCGCTCACCTGGACCCTGGACGCGCTGCGCGCCCTTGAGGAACACCCGTGGCCCGGGAACGTCACCGAACTCGCCCATGTCGTCAGGGCGTTGGCGGAGCACCGGCGGGTCACCGGCCCGGTGCGACGGGCCGAGCTGCCCGATCCCGTCCGGGAGGGTCCCGCGGCGCGGCGGCTCAGTCCGATGGAGCATGCCGAACGCACCGCGATCCTGGCCGCGTTGCGCAGGCACGGAGGCAACAAGGCGCGGGCGGCCGCCGCGTTGGGGATCGGCCGGGCGACGCTGTACCGCAAGCTGCGCGGTTACCGGGACGTCCCGTAGGAGAGTCCGATGGGCGGGAGCCGTAGGCGGCGGGTGCCGCTGCGCGAGCAGGCCGAACAGGCTTATTTGATCAGGGCGTTGGCCACGACCACGACCACCCCGAGCAGCGCGTCCACCACCCCGATGGCCACGGCCGCCGTCCAACTCCGCGCCGACCAGCGGGCCGTGACCAGGCCCAGGCAGAACAGCAGCGCGATGTTGAGGACGAACGCCGCGTACTCGACGCCGTTCGCGGGCCACCAGCCCCAGCCGGCCCCGGCGAGCAGCAGGACCGTCGGCAGCGCGGCGGCGACCAGCGGCCACTCGTCGCGCAGGGTGCGCAGGGCGTCCCAGCGGCGGTGCGGGGCGCGCTCGGCGATGTAGTGGGCGTACCCGTGGGCCAGCGCCGAGGCGGCGGCGGTCACCAATAGCCACAGGGCGTCGTAGCGGCGGCTGCCCTTGGAGGTGTGGCCGTACTGGGTCAGCGCGGCGACCATCGAGCAGGCGAGGACGGCACCGTAGACGCCCCCGAAGAGGATGTTCTCCCGGGCTTCGTGCGGGTGTGGGTGCGGGGGTGGCTCGGGGACGGCTGCCGTGGTCTGCGCCATGCCCTCCACGATCGCCCGGCCCCGCCCGGGCCGCCACTCCGCGACGAAGTGTCCTCCGACCTGGGCCGATACCCCACACAGTGTCCACGCCTGGACCGGTCCACCCCGGCTAGGGTCGCCGCATGACGCACAGTTTCGCAGTCCACATCCCCGACGCCGAGCTCGAACCCGAGCCGCTCGATCCGGCGCAGATCGTCTCCGGTACGCCCGAGGTCACCGGGAAGGTCGTGTGGGAGTCCGAGGACGGGCGGCAGGTCCGCGGGATCTGGCAGATCACGCCGGGTGTGGTCACCGACACGGAGGCGGACGAGCTGTTCGTCGTGATCAGCGGTTCGGCCACCATCGAGGTCGAGGGCGGCGAGACGCTGACGGTCGGTCCCGGGGACTTGGCCGTGCTGCGCGAGGGCGACCGTACGACGTGGACGGTGCACGAGACGCTGCGCAAGGCGTACGCGATCAATCTGTGAGCGGGCTCAACCTGTGAAGGGAGTCAACGCGGCTGCGCCGTAGGCATGTTGTAGGGCGTGACGACCTGGATCGCGGACGGCAGGGTCGGGCCGGCGGGCGGCAGGGCGTCGTGGGCGCGCATGACGATGCGGCAGGCCTCGCGGACGTCCTGGCGCAGGTCGTGGTGGAGGACGGCGGACAGTCGCTGTTCGTGCAGCAGCCGGGTGTTGTCGTGGTCGAGGTCGTGCGCGACGAACACGGCGCACTCGCGGCCGAGGTCGGCGAAGGCGCGCAGGGTCGCGATGTTGCCGCCGCCGATGGAGTAGACGGCGCGGATGTCCGGGTCGCGCTTCAGGGCGGCCCGGACGAGCTCGTACTGGGTGGCGTCCAGGCCGTGCCCCTCGGTGATCTCGACGAGCGCGCGTTCCGGGTAGCGGGCGCGCATGGTGCTGCGGAAACCCATCTCGCGCTCTTCCTCGTTGCGGAAGAAACCGCTGCTCAGGCTGGTGAGGACGTTGCCGGGACGGTCGCCGAGCCACTGCCCCATGAGGTAGGCGGCCGTCGCGCCCGCCGCGCGGTTGTCTATGCCGACGTAGGCCAGGCGGGCGCTGGCGGGCAGGTCGGTGACCAGGGTGACGACCGGGATACCAGCGGCGACGAGCCGGCCGACGGCGGCGGTGATCTCGGGGACGTCCGGTGCCTTGAGGATGACGCCCTGCGAGCCGCGCCGCACGATCCTGTCCAGGGTCCCGACCAGCTCCTTCACCGGCGCGGTCTCCCGGAAGTGGAAGCGCGAGCGCACGACGGCCGGGTGCAGGTCGGGCAGCTCGGCCTCCAGCGCGTTCCGTACGGCGGTGGAGAAGCGCTCCGGCGTCTGCATCACGATGTCGATCATGAACGTACGGCCGACGAGCCTGACCTGGGTGCGCTGCCTGTCCAGATCGGCGATGGCCTGCCGTACCTCACGCTGCGTGCTCTCGCGGACCCCTCCACGGCCGTTCAGGACACGGTCCACGGTGGCCTCGCTGAGACCCGCCTGACGTGCGATTTCGCGGATCGGGAAGGGGTGGCCCACCGGTCGTCTCCTTGAGGGGTTTTTGATGGCTTGCTGCTGGTTGTTCGAAGGGTTTGTACTGACAAGAATGACAGGACCGCACCGCTTCGTGACCCGAGGGGACGACGATGTCCTTCACATCAGCAGAAACCCGCGCCTGGCTCACCGAGCAGGACTGCGACCTCGACGCCTTCCGCACCCTCGTCGAGCAGCCGACCGACCTGGCGGCCTTCCCGTACGCGTCCGCCGTCGAGCAAAACGTCCTCGTCTACGACAGCGACCGGCTCCGCAAGTGCGTGGCGGCCGGCGAGCGCCGCGAGGTGCAGGCCGAGCTGGTGCGGGCGTTCGCCGAGGGGCCCGGCATCGTGGTCCTTCAGGGCGCCTTCCCGGACCTGTCGGTGGTGGACCGTACGACCGAGGTGTTCGAGGCCCTGATCGCCGAGCAGCGCGCCTCGGGCGCGGGCGCCGGGGACCACTTCGCGAAGCCTGGGGCCAACGACCGGGTGTGGAACGCCCTGGAGAAGGCCGCGCTCTACGACCCCGAGGTGTTCGCCGACTACTACGCGAACGACATCCTGGCCCTGGTCTCCGTCGCGTGGCTCGGCCCCGGCTACCAGGTCACCTCGCAGATCAACGTGGTCCACCCGGGCGGCGCCGCGCAGACCGTGCACCGCGACTACCACCTCGGGTTCCTCACGAACGAGGTCGCCGCCGGGTACCCGGCGCACGTGCACCGCCTCTCGCCCGTGCTCACGCTCCAAGGGGCGGTCGCGCACTGCGACATGCCGGTGGAGTCGGGGCCGACGATGTACCTGCCGCACTCCCAGAAGTACGCGCCGGGCTATCTGGCGTGGCGACTCCCGGAATTCCAGGCCTACTTCGAAGCGAACTACATCCAACTCCCGCTCGCCAAGGGCGATGCCGCGTTCTTCAACCCGGCGCTCTTCCACGCGGCCGGCACCAACCGCACGGCGGACGTGCGGCGTATGGCCAACCTGCTCCAGGTGTCGTCCGCGTTCGGGCGGGCGATGGAGACGGTGGACCGCGAGGCCGTCACCAACGCGGTCTTCCCCGTGCTGCTCAAGCGCAAGGCCGAGGGCGTCGGCGAGGAGTGGCTGGACACGGTCGTCGCGGCGAGCGCCGAGGGCTACCCGTTCCCCACCAACCTCGACAACGACCCGCCGGTCGAGGGCCTGGCCCCGCCCTCGCAGGCCGACCTCGTACGGCGCGCGGTGCGTGAGGGGTGGGACCCGCAGGCGCTGCGCGGGGAACTGCGGGCCGGTACCGAGCGGCGCGAGAGCTGAGAACCACCATGGGACTTCGACTTCTGGACGACAAGGTCGTCCTCGTCAACGGCGGCAGCCAGGGTGTGGGCGCCGCGATCGTCCGGGCGGCGGTGCGCGAAGGCGCGGTGGTGTCGTTCACCGGCCGCCGCGCCGAGCCCGGTGACGCCCTGGTCGCCGAGCTGGCCGAGGCGGGCGGCAAGGCGACGTTCGTCCGGGCCGACCTGTCCGACGCCGAGCAGGCGAAGGGCGCGGTGGCCGAGGTGATCGCCGCGCACGGCCGTATCGACTGTCTGGTGAACTCCGCCGGACTCACCTCGCGGGGCTCGCTGCTCGACACCACGCCCGAGCTGTTCGACCAGCACATGGCCATCAACGTGAAGGCGCCGTTCTTCGCGATGCAGGCGACGGTGGCCGACATGACGGCGCGCGAGGCACCGGGCACGATCGTCAACATCGGCTCCAACTGCGCCCACGGCGGCCCGCCTTACCTCGCTCCGTACTCGACGGCCAAGGCGGGCCTCGCGGGTCTGACCCGCAACGCCGCGCACGCGCACCGCTTCGACCGGATCCGGATCAACACCGTCAACATCGGCTGGACGGCCACCGAGGGCGAGGACGCGACGCAGCGGGCCTTCCACGGTGCCGGGGACGACTGGCTCCAACAGGCCGCCGAACGGCTGCCGATGGGCAAGCTCGGCCAACCGGACGAGATCGCCGACTTCGTGGTGTTCCTGCTGTCCGACCGGTCCGGGGTGGTCACCGGTTCGGTGATCGACTGGGACCAGAACGTCCTGGGCGCCCTCGACTGACCTTCCCCACCCGCACCACACCCGCACCCCTCAAGAAAGCCAGAGTCCTCATGCGCATCGGAATCCTCGGCCTCGGCCGCATCGGCGCCTTCCACGCCGAGACCCTCTCCGGACTCGACGTCGTCGAGTCCCTCGTCCTGGCCGACCCGTTCGCGGAGGCCGCGAAGAAGGCGGCCGAGCGCTTCGGCGCCGAGGTCGCGGACTCCCCCGAGGCCGTGCTGGCCGCCGGGGTCGACGGTGTCGTGGTCGCCGCGGCGACCGACGCCCACCCGGGCCTGATCCTGGCCGCCGTCGAGGCGGGCATCCCCGTCTTCTGCGAGAAGCCCGTCGCCAAGACGATGGCCGAGGGCGTCCAGGTCCTCAAGGCCGTCGAGGGCAGCGGCGTGCCGATCCAGATCGGCTACAACCGCCGCTTCGACGCCGGCTTCGTCGCCGCGCGCGCCGCCGTACAGTCCGGCGAGTTGGGCAAGCTGCACACCGTGCGCTCGACGACGCTGGACCCGGCGCCGCCGCCGGCCGCGTACGTCGCCGCGTCCGGGGGCATCTTCCGGGACTGTTCGGTGCACGACTTCGACATCATCCGCTGGGTCACCGGCCGTGAGGTCACCGAGGTGTACGCGGTCGGCGGCAACCGGGGCGCCGAGTACATCAAGGAGGCGGGCGACGCCGACACCACCGGCGCGATCCTCACCCTGGACGACGGCACCATCGCGGTGGTGTCCAACTCCCGCCACAACGCCCGGGGTTACGACGTCCGCATGGAGATCCACGGCTTCACGGACTCCATCGCGGTGGGCCTGGAGGACAAGCTGCCGCTGCGTTCCGTGGAGCCGGGCGTGACGTTCCCGGCGGGCGTCCCGCACGACTTCTTCATGGACCGCTTCACGGCCGCCTACCGCACCGAACTCACCGCGTTCACCGAGGTCGTGGCCGGCACCCGCACCTCCCCCTGCACGGTCGCGGACGCCCTGGAGGCCGGCTGGATCGCCGACGCCTGCACCCTGTCCCTGCACGAGCACCGCCCCGTCACCATCCAGGAGGTACGCGAAGCATGAGCGGTCCGGGCCGGGAACCACTGCGCATCGGAGTACTGGGAGCGGCTCGGATCACCGAGAACTCCCTGATCGGTCCCGCCCGGACGACCGGCCACCGCATCGTCGCGGTGGCCGCGCGCGACCGGTCCCGGGCCGAGGCGTACGCGGCCGCGCACCGCGTCGAGCGGGTCGCGGACTCGTACGCCGACCTGATCGCCGACCCGGAGGTGGAGGTCGTCTACAACCCGCTCGCCAACGGCCTGCACGGACCGTGGAACCTCGCCGCGCTCGCGGCGGGCAAGCACGTCCTGTCGGAGAAGCCGTCGGCGAGCAACACGGAGGAGGCGGTCGAGGTCAGGGAGGCCGCCGCCAAGGCCGGAACGGTCTTCATGGAGGCCTTCCACTACCTCTTCCACCCGGTCACCCGGCGCCTGCACGAACTGCTGGCCTCCGGTGAACTCGGTGAGCTGCGGCACGTGGAGGCGCTCGTCGCGATCCCGGCCCCGCCGGACACCGACCCGCGCTGGTCCCTGGACCTGGCGGGCGGCGCCGTGATGGACCTGGGCTGCTACAGCCTGCACGCGCTGCGCATGCTGGCCCCCTGGGCGGGCGGCGCACCCCGCCTCGTCTCGGCCCGCGGCGGCGAACGCGCCGGCGCGCCGGGCGTCGACGAGTGGCTGGACGCCAACCTCGTCTACCCCAGCGGCGCCACGGGCTCCGCCCGCTGCCACATGGCGTACGACGAGTTGGTCATGAGCTGCCGGATCACCGGCAGCCGGGGTGAGGCCTTCGCCCCGAACTTCGTCCTCCCCCAACTGGACGACCGGATCGTCATCCGCACGACGGACGGCGAACGCACGGAACGCCTCGGCCGCCGCTCGTCCTACACCTACCAACTGGAGGCGTTCGCCGCCCGGTTGAGGGAGGGCGCACCTCTCCCGCTGGGCCCGGACGACGCGGTCGCGACGATGACACTCATCGACGAGGCCTACCGCGCGGCGGGGTTCGAGGCGCGTCCGCGCGTGCCGGTTCCGCGGTAGCGGTGGACGAACGTCGGGGGCGGCGCGTGGTAGCACGCGC
>NZ_JBLTJC010000078.1:0-34226 GCF_048158785.1 Streptomyces colwelliae
CCCCAAGCCACCCTCCCGCACCCCGACACACACCACCGCGGACACACCGCCAAGCCCGCCCACATGGGCGCAGGGGACCGCGTATCGACAGCTGGCCCCCTTCGCTACCAACCGCCGACCGCCCACGGGGTTACGGGTCGCCTCAAGATCCTTGCCGTGACGGAACCGTTGCCGTTCCGTGGGAAGTCCCCCACAGCGAGCGCATAGTGTGTGGTGCCGTTCCCGAAGGCCGTGAGTTCGGCGTGAACTCACCATGAGTTCCGGCTGAGATCACAGCCGTAGCGCAACATCCGTTCACCCAGGGGGAGTCAAGACCATGCGATCGATACGGCCGTCCTTCACCGCCCGTCGCGGGAGGGGCGCGCGTCGCGGAACCTCCCCCGTGCTGGCCGCCGTTGCCCTCACCTCGGCGCTCGCGCTCACCGCGACCGCGTGCGGCTCCAGCGACACGAAGGCCGATGGCAAGTCCACCGCGTCCGCCACCAGCAGTGACACCGGTGACGGCAAGATCAAGATCCCGGACGACATCAAGGACAAGCTCAAAGAGCGCGGGATCGACATCGACAAGTGGAAGGACGGCGCCTGGAAGAACTGGGACAAGGACGACTGGCTGCGCGAGGCCGACGACTACATCAACCCGATCATCAAGGGGCTGTGGAGTTCCGGCCGGATGCGGGACGCCAACGACCCGGACACGGGCGTCGACACCAACGACATCTCCGGCGACCAGGGCGTGACCGACCCGACGCCCGCCGTGGTGGACGCTAAGGCCGTGTCGCCTACGTACCACGCCAACGCGGCGACGGCGGGCAAGGTGTTCTTCGACTCCCCCGAGGGCACGATGGTCTGCTCGGCGACGGTCGTGGAGGACCCGGCGCACCCGGGCAAGTCCAACCTGGTGTGGACGGCGGGCCATTGCGTGCACGCCGGCAAGAAGGGCGGCTGGTACCGCAACATCGCGTTCGTGCCGTCGTACAACAACGCGAGCCGGACGGCGGCGCAGTTGGAGACCGAGACCCGGGAGCAGGTCGCTCCGTACGGTGTCTGGTGGGCCGACTGGGCGCGGACCTCGCAGCAGTGGATCGACCAGGGCGGCGAGACGGGCGGGCAGGGTTCGTCGTACGACTACGCCGTGATCCATGTGACGCCCGAGAAGGGCAGCGGGGGCAAGTCCCTTGAGGAGACGGTCGGTTCGGCGCTGCCGGTGAACTTCGACGCGCCGGCCGTGCCGAAGGTGTCCAGCCTCACGGCGACCGGCTACCCCGAGGCGAAGCCGTACGACGGTTCGACGCTGTACCAGTGCACGGACAAGCCGGGGCGGCTGTCGATCAACGCCTCGGATCCGACGATGTACCGCATCGGCTGCAGCATGACGGGCGGTTCGTCCGGCGGCGGCTGGGTCGAGACGGGCTCCGACGGCAAGCCGTCACTGGTGTCCAACACCTCGATCGGGCCGGTGACTTCGGGCTGGCTTGCGGGCCCGCGGCTGGGTGACGTGGCCAAGGGTGTGTACGACTCGGTCAGCAAGAAGTTCGCCGACCAGTAGGCGCGGCGGCAGGCACAGGCGGGGGACAGGCGTCGGCGGGGTGTCTCACGGGAACCTCACCGCCTCACCGGCGTTCGTCCCCAACTCCCCGGGCATAGTGGGGTGTCGCAGCACGATCAGCAGTACACGGTCAGTGGTACGCGATCAGCAGTGCGCGAGCAGCAGTAGAGGATCAGCAGTTTCCACGGGGGTTGTCGCACCATGCGTTCCACATGTACGCCCGCATCGTCTCGGCGTGGGCGGACGGCGGCTGGAAGAACTGGGACAAGGACAAGTGGCTCAGTGAGGCCGAGGACTTCGTCAACCCGGTGATCAAGGGGCTCTGGAAGCCCGAGCGGATGAAGTCCGCCGAGGAGGCCGACAAGACGGTCTCCACGAAGGACGCCGCCGCCGACCAGGGCGTCAGCGACCCGGAGCCGGCACGGTCGTCAAGGACGTCATCCATCCCGGGAAGTCCAACCTCGTGTGGACGGCGGGCCATTGCGTCCACGCGGGCAAGGACGGCGGCTGGTCCGCAACATCGAGTTCGCCCCCTCGTACAACGACCTCGGCAAGTCCGCGTCCCGGCTGGGCAACGCCTCGGCGTCCGAGATCGCTCCCTACGGCCAGTGGTGGGTCGACTGGGCCTCGACCTCGAACCAGTGGATCCAGGTTGGCTCGGAGACGGGCGGCGCGGGAGCCGCGTACGACTACGCCATCCTCCAGGTGAAGCCGCAGTCCGGTTCCAAGTCCCTTGAGGAGACGGTCGGCGCCGCGCTCGACGTGGACTTCTCGGCGCCCTCCGCGACCGAGGTCGGCTCGATGGGCGCCTGGGGCTACCCGGCCGCGCCGCAGTACAGCGGTCTGAAGATGTTCAAGTGCCTCGACCGGCCAGGCCGGTTGTCGCTCAGTACGGCCCTGCCGACGATGTACCGCATCGGCTGCACGATGACCGGCGGTTCGTCCGGCGGCGGCTGGTTCCGCGTGGTGGACGGCAGGACCGAGCTGGTCTCCAACACCTCGATCGGCCCGTCCGACAACACCTGGCTCACGGGCCCCCAGCTCGGCGCCACCGCCGAGTCGCTCTACGAGAACATGAGCAGGACGTACGGCGGCCGGTGACCCGCACGCACGCGTGCATGCCGAAGGCCCGCCCCCGGGACGAGAGTTGGGGGCGGGCCTTCGGACTTACCGTGCTACGACCCGTCAGGCCAGCGGTGCCGGGACGTACGGCGCGAGTTCCGCCGCCAGTTCCTCGTGCACCCGCACCTTGAGCTGCGTGCCCTCCGGGGTGTGCTCCTCGGAGATCACCTCGCCCTCGGAGTGGGCGCGCGCGACCAGCTTGCCGTGGGTGTACGGCACCAGCGCCTCGATCTCGACCGAGGGGCGCGGCAGTTCGCTGTCGATGAGCGCGAGCAGCTCGTCCATGCCCTGGCCGGTGCGGGCCGAGACCGCGATGGACCGCTTCTCGTTCCGCATCAGCCGCTGGAGCGTCAACGGGTCCGCCGCGTCCGCCTTGTTGATCACGACGATCTCGGGCACCTTCGTGGCACCGACATCCCGGATCACCTCACGCACGGCGGCCAGCTGCTCCTCCGGGACCGGGTGCGAACCGTCCACCACGTGCAGGATCAGGTCGGCGTCGCCGACCTCCTCCATCGTGGAGCGGAAGGCCTCGACCAGGTGGTGCGGCAGGTGCCGGACGAATCCGACGGTGTCGACCAGCGTGTAGAGCCGTCCGCCCGGCGTCTCGGCCCGGCGCACGGTCGGGTCGAGGGTCGCGAACAGCGCGTTCTCCACCAGCACGCCCGCGCCCGTGAGGCGGTTGAGCAGGGACGACTTGCCGGCGTTGGTGTAACCGGCGATCGCGACCGAGGGCACCTTGTGGCGACGGCGCTCCTGGCGCTTGATGTCGCGGCCGGTCTTCATGGCCGCGATCTCCCGGCGCATCTTCGCCATCTTCTCGCGGATACGACGCCGGTCCGTCTCGATCTTGGTCTCACCGGGACCACGGGTGGCGAGGCCGCCGCCCGAGCCGCCGCCCATCTGGCGGGACAGCGACTGACCCCAGCCGCGGAGCCTCGGCAGCATGTACTGCATCTGCGCGAGCGCGACCTGCGCCTTGCCCTCCCGGGACTTGGCGTGCTGGGCGAAGATGTCGAGGATCAGAGCCGTACGGTCGATGACCTTGACCTTGACGACGTCTTCGAGGTGGATCAGCTGGCCCGGGCTGAGCTCCCCGTCGCAGATGACGGTGTCGGCGCCGGTCTCCAGGACGATGTCCCGCAGTTCGTTGGCCTTGCCCGAACCGATGTAGGTGGCCGCGTCCGGCTTGTCGCGGCGCTGGACGACACCGTCGAGGACGAGCGCGCCCGCGGTCTCCGCGAGGGCGGCCAGCTCGGCGAGCGAGTTGTCCGCGTCCTGGACCGTGCCCGTGGTCCAGACGCCGACGAGTACGACGCGCTCCAGGCGGAGCTGTCGGTACTCGACCTCGGTGACGTCCTCGAGTTCGGTGGAGAGGCCGGCGACGCGGCGCAGGGCCGCGCGCTCGGAGCGGTCGAACTGGTCGCCGTCCCGCGCTCCGTCGATGTCGTGGCTCCAGGCGACGTCCTCTTCCATCAGGGCATCGGCCCGAAGACCTTCGGGGTAGGCGTGCGCGAGGCGCTCAGTGTCCTGGGAAGGGGAAGAAGAGGAGGTCATTGGGTCCTTACGTCGATGGGAGTCCTACGAAGGTCATAACGTGCGAGCGCCTCCGGAGATTCCCGGTGGCTGCCGAGGGTGTCCCCCGCCGACCCGCGCCGCTGACCTGACGATGGTCGCACGGCGCGGATCGCCACGTCACTGCCTTATTCATTGCCCCGTCGCTGCCTCATTTCACCGGTGCCTGCGACTTCCAGTCCGGGTGACCGGGCATCGGCGGGGTCTTCTCCCCGTAGAGCCAGGCCTGGAAGAAGTCGCTCAGGTCGCGGCCGGAGATCGCGGAGGCGAGTTCCTCGAAGTCGGCCGTGGTGGCGATGCCGTCGCGGTGGACGCTCACCCAGGTGCGCTCCAGGCGTTCGAAGGCGGGGCGACCGATCTCCTGGCGCAGGGCGTAGAGGGCGAGGGCGGCGCCGTCGTAGACGTTGGGGCGGAAGATGCTGATCTTCTGGCCGGGCGCGGGCGCCTTGGGGAGTGCGGGCGGTCCGCCGGCGGCGCGCCAGCCGTCGGAGGCCGCGTAGGCCGCCTTCATGCGTGTCTCCATCGGCCGGTGCGCCTTCTCCTCGGCGTACAGCTCCTCGTACCAGGTGGCGTGCCCTTCGTTGAGCCACAGGTCGGACCAGGTGCGGGGGCTGACGCTGTCGCCGAACCACTGGTGGGACAGCTCGTGCACCATGATCGACTCGACGTACCACTTCGGGTAGGCGGGCTCGCTGAAGAGATCTCTCTCGAAGAGAGAGATCGTCTGCGTCTCGAGTTCGAAGCCGGTGGACGCGTCGGCCATGAGCAGCCCGTACGTCTCGAAGGGGTACCGGCCGACCTTGCTCTCCATCCAGGCGATCTGGTCGGGGGTCTTCTTGAGCCACGGTTCGAGCTGCTTGGCGTCCTTGGCGGGCACGACGTCGCGCATCGGCAGGTCGTGCGGTCCGGTGCGATGCAGCACGGCGGAGCGGCCGATGGACACCTGGGCGAGTTCGGTGGCCATGGGGTGCTGGGTGCGGTACGTCCAGGTGGTGTTCCCGCCGGCCTTGTCGACGCCGGCCGGCAGTCCGTTGGCGACGGCCGTGTACGCGTTGGGGGCGGTGACCCTGATGGTGAACATCGCCTTGTCGGAGGGATGGTCGTTGCACGGGAACACCAGGTGTGCGGCGTCGGCCTGGTTGGCCATGGCGAGCCCGTCCTTGGTGCGCACCCAGCCGCCGTCCTGGCCCTTGGCGGACACGGGGTCGCTGGTGTGCCGCACGGTGATCCGCGTCCAGCTCCCCTCGGAAATCGGCCTCTCCGGAGTCACGACCAGGTCATCGCCGGCACTGGCGAAGGTGGCCGGCCGGCCGTCGACCTCGACCGAGTCCACGGTGCCGTGCGCGAAGTCGAGGTTGATCCGGTCCAGCGTCTCGGTCGTCCACGCGTCGATGGTGGTGACGGCTTGTAGCGGCTTGGTGTTGCTGCCGGGATACGTGAACGAGAGGTCGTACGACGCCACGTCGTAGCCCGGATTGCCCAGGTCCGGGAAGAGACGGTCACCGACGCCCAGGGGCGTGGGCGGCGCGCTCGCGGCGACGAGGCAGACGGACACGGCGGAGGCGAGCAGCGCCGCCTTCAGCCGTCGGGAGTTCCTGGTGCGCGACCGGGGAGCCGGATCACCGGAGCCGGTGCGGGGGATGCCGATGCCGGTCGTGCCGGTGCGGGGGGTGAGCAGCATGCACCACCGCTACCAGCGCGCGCGTGCCCCACGGCGACGACTCGCGCCCGGCCCACTCGAACGGGGTCTTCCGGGGGTCTACGGGGCGCTCGTCGCACCGGGGCGCGCGAGCCGGTGCCCCGGGGGCGCTCAGGGCGGACGCGTATCCCGGAGAGCCCGCGCCCGGCCCAGAAAGCCGTCGTGTTCCGGCTCAGAAAGCCGTCGTGTTCCGGCTCAGAAGGCCGTCGTGTTGTGGTGCTGCGCGCGGCTCACGTCGTAGACGCCCGGTACGTTGCGCATCGCCCGCATGAGGGTCAGGAGGTGGGCCGCGTCCGGGAGTTGGAGCGTGTAGGTGTGGCGGACGCGCTGCTGGGTCGGGGGCTCGACGGTCGCCGAGACGATTTCCGCGCCCTCCAGGGCGATCGCTTCGGTGAGGTCGGCGAGCAGATGAGGGCGGCCGAACGATTCGGCTACCAGCGTGACCCGGCACTCGGTGGTGTCGCCCCAGCGCACTCCGACCTCCGCGCGCCCCACACTCTTCATGTGCGCCACCGCGCTGCACTCCACGCGGTGGACGGTCACGACCCCGCCGCGCACCGAGAATCCGGTGACCTCGTCGGGCGGTACGGGAGTGCAGCAGCCCGCGAGGCGTACGGTCGCGCCGGGCTGGTCCACGACGGGGGTCGCGGGGCGTGCGGTGGGGGTGTCCAGGGTGTCGTCGGAGGCGGGGGGCGCCGATCGGGCGCTCTGCGCCCCGGCGTCCGCCTCCGAGCCCTGTCCGTCGCCGCTTCCCGGATGTGCCGCGATCCACCGCTGGATGGCGATCCGCGCGGCGGGCGTGTGCGCGTGCTCCAGCCACTCCCTGGAGGGCTCGGAGGCCGGGTCCTGGCCCATGAGGAGCTGGACGGTGTCGCCGTCCTTCAGGACCGTACTGAGCGTCGCCAGGCGGCCGTTGACGCGGGCGCCGATGCAGGCGTGGGCGTCCTCGCCGTACTGCTCGTACGCGGCGTCCACACAGGTCGCGCCGTCGGGCAGGCCTAACGTGCCGCCGTCGGGCCGGAACACGGTGATCTCGCGGTCCTGGGCGAGGTCTTCGCGGAGCGTCGACCAGAAGGTGTCGGGGTCGGGTGCGCCCTCCTGCCAGTCGAGGAGGCGGGAGAGCCAGCCGGGCCGGGTGGGGTCGGCGCGCTCGCCGTCGTTCGCGGCCTGTTGCTCCTCCGAAGGAGGAGCGTAGGGATTGCCGAGCGCGATGACGCCGGCCTCGGCGACCTTGTGCATCTGGTGGGTGCGGATGAGGACTTCGACGACCTGGCCGTCGGTGTGGGCGACGGCGGTGTGCAGCGACTGGTACAGGTTGAACTTGGGGACGGCGATGAAGTCCTTGAACTCCGAGACCACGGGCTTCAGGCAGGTGTGCAGTTCGCCGAGGACGCCGTAACAGTCCGCGTCCTCGTTCACGAGCACCAGGAGGCGGCCGAAGTCGGCGCCGCGCAGCCGGCCGCGCTTGCGGGCGACGCGGTGCACGGAGACGAAGTGCCGGGGCCGGATGAGGACTTCGGCCTGGATGCCGGCGTCGCGCAGGACGGTGCGTACCTCGTCGGTGACCTCGGCGAGCGGGTCGTCCGCGCGGGAGGCGTTGTCGACGATCAACTCGCGTGTGTGGTCGTACTCCTCGGGGTGGAGGATCGCGAAGACCAGGTCTTCCAGTTCGGTCTTGAGCGCCTGGACGCCGAGCCGTTCGGCGAGCGGGATGAGGACGTCCCGGGTGACCTTGGCGATGCGGGCCTGCTTCTCGGGGCGCATCACGCCCAGGGTCCGCATGTTGTGCAGGCGGTCGGCGAGTTTGATCGACATCACGCGGACGTCGCTGCCGGTGGCGACGAGCATCTTGCGGAAGGTCTCGGGCTCGGCCGCGGCCCCGTAGTCGACCTTCTCCAACTTCGTTACGCCGTCCACGAGATAGCGCACCTCGGCGCCGAACTCCTCGCCGACCTGATCGAGTGTCACTTCCGTGTCCTCGACGGTGTCGTGGAGCAGGGAGGCCGTCAACGTCGTTGTCTCCGCGCCGAGTTCGGCGAGGATCAGGGTCACGGCGAGCGGGTGCGTGATGTACGGCTCGCCGCTCTTGCGCATCTGGCCGCGGTGCGAGGACTCGGCCAGCACCCAGGCGCGGCGCAGCGGTTCGAGGTCGGCGTCGGGATAGTGGGCGCGATGCGCCTCGGCGACGTGGCCGATGGCGTCGGGCAGCCGGTCGCGCGCGGTGGGACCGAGCAGGGCGGCCCGGCCGAGCCGGCGCAGGTCGATCCGGGGGCGGGCCTTCCTGCGGGGCACTGTGTTGGTCACAGGGCCTGGGGTCGCAGGGTTCGTGGCCTCCGCACTCATGGGCACCTCCGGCTGCTTGACCGGCGGACGGGTGCCCCATGGCGTACTCGGCTCAGGGGATCTTCGATCCCCCGTCCGGGCCGGTGCTTGATGCTACCGAGCCCACCACGTGCGACTGACCGCCTCTCGCCGAGCGTGAAACGGATCACCCATTCGAGCGAAGGTCGGCAGGTTTACGGTTTTGCGCCACGCCCAACGAGGTCAGCCGTGGTTTCGAGCCGCGCCGGACGCCGGAGACTTCGGATCCGGGTGTCCGGAGCGGCCAGGACTGCGATTCACCCGTTCAGCGGATGGCGTTTTCCAGCCACTCCGCGTCGATCTCGCCCTCGGCGACGATCACTGCGGGACCGGTCATCTCGATCTGGCCGTCGGGCCGCTCGGTGATCACCAGCGTTCCACCGGGCACATCGACGGTGTACGTCGCGTGCGTCCCGGTGACGGCCGGGTCCGCCCCGTCCCTCCGGGCGGCGGCCACGGCGACCGCGCACGCGCCCGTGCCGCACGAGCGGGTCTCGCCGGCGCCGCGCTCGTGCACGCGCATGGCGACGTGCCCGGGGCCGCGGTCGACCACGAACTCCACGTTCACCCCGTCCGGGTAGGCGGCGGCCGGGCTGAAGGGCGGCGGGGAGAACAGGTCGCCGGCCTGCGCGAGGTCGTCGACGAAGGCGACCGCGTGCGGGTTGCCCATGTTCACGTTCCGCGCGGGCCAGCTGTGCTCGCCGACGCTCACCGTGACGTCTCCTTCGGGGAGGCGTGCCCTGCCCATGCCGGTGGTGACGTCACCGTCCTTGGCGATGTGCATGGACTTCACACCCGCGCGCGTGGCGATCGCGAAGTCGCCTTCGGCCACATACCCGGCTCGCTGGAGATAGCGGGCGAACACACGCGTGCCGTTTCCGCACATCTCCGCGATCGAGCCGTCGCCGTTGCGGTAGTCCATGAACCACTCCGCCTCGGCCGCCATGTCCCGCGCCTCGGGGTGCGCGGCGGACCGCACCACATGCAGCAGTCCGTCGCCGCCGATGCCCGCGCGGCGGTCGCACAGGGCGGCCACGGCGGCCGGGGACAGGTCGATGGCGTTCTCGGGGTCCGGGACGATCACGAAGTCGTTCTCGGTGCCGTGCCCCTTGAGGAAGGCGATCCGCGTGCTCATTCCTCGATCGTACGGGGTGGCTATGACAACCCGACGACCCCGGTGACCGCCCTCTGTAACAGGCCTCGGTGGCTAGCGCAGCCGGGCCACGCGCCACACGGCGAGGACCACCACTACGGCCACCACCAGGGCGTACGCGATGACGACCCGCCAGTCCGGGCGGCGGCCGGAGCCGCGCTGCGGGAAGCCGGGCCAGATGTGGCCGACGCGGCGGGCGGCCGTCATGCCCCAGCCGGCCGCGCAGGAGCAGATGAGCAGGCCGAGCATGGCGACAACGGCCCCGCTGTCGCCGAAGTCGAAGGCGAGCGGGAAGGCGAACATCAGGGAGCCGACCGCGGCCAGGGCCACGATGGGGGCGAGCTGCCAGATGCGCAGACGGCGCTGCGGGCGGAGCTCGACCTCGACCTCGGGTCCGGCGAACATCTCGTCGGGCCCGGGACCGTCGGCGGTCACGCCGCCCTGGATCTCGTCCGGGCCGTCCGGGCTCAGCAGGCCGTCGCCCTCTTCCGGTTCACCACGGTCCGCAGTGACCTGCTCGATGCCTTCTGCGGTGTCGCGAGGGCCGGCCTCCATCGCCACGCGCCCTCCCAACTCGGACTCCACTTGGTCGATCGAAGCTCGATGATGGCACGCCCCCGGAGGCCGGGACGGCGGCCTGAGCGTCCCGATGCCATGACGTGATCAGGCTGTGACCGGTCGTTCGACCAACGCCAGTGCCAGGTGCGGAAGTTCTGTGAGATCCGCCGCAGCCCCACTCAACCAGTGCACCCGTGGATCGCGTCTGAACCACGAATCCTGACGGCGCGCGAAGCGCTTGGTGGCACGCACGGTCTCCGTGCGCGCCACCTGTTCCGTGCACTCCCCCGCGAGCGCCGCGAGCACCTGCTGATAGCCGAGCGCGCGGGACGCCGTGACCCCCTCGCGCAGGCCGCGCACCTCCAGCGCCCGCACCTCGTCCACGAGCCCCGCGCTCCACATCCGGTCGACCCGGAGCGCGATGCGCTCGTCGAGTTCGGGGCGCGCCACGTCGACGCCGATCTGGACGGTGTCGTAGATCGAGTCGTGGCCGGGGAGGTTGGCGGTGAAGGGCTTGCCGGTGATCTCGATGACCTCCAGGGCCCGGACGATACGGCGGCCGTTGCTCGGCAGGATCGCGTGCGCGGCCTCGGGGTCGGCGGCGGCCAGGCGGGCGTGGAGGGCGCCGGAGCCGCGCAGGGCGAGCTCCTCCTCAAGGCGGGCGCGGACCTCGGGGTCGGTGCCGGGGAACTCCAGGTTGTCGACCGCCCCGCGCACGTACAGCCCGGAGCCGCCGACCAGGATCGGCCAGCGCCCCTCGGCGAGCAGGGCGTCGATGCGCTCACGGGCGAGCCGCTGGTACTCGGCGACGGACGCCGTGACCGTCACGTCCCAGATGTCCAGGAGGTGGTGCGGGACGCCGCCGCGCTCCTCGGGCGTCAGCTTGGCGGTGCCGATGTCCATCCCTCGGTAGAGCTGCATGGAGTCGGCGTTGACGACCTCGCCACCTAGACGCTGGGCCAGGAAGACGCCCAGATCGGACTTTCCGGCCGCGGTCGGTCCGACGACGGCGATGACTCGGGGGGCGGGGGGTGCGCTGCTCACGTTCCCAGTCTCGCAAACGTCGGACCCTCGCCTCGAACGAGTTACGTGACAGCACGCGCGCGGGGTCGTTCCCCGTTGCGAGGTATCCCGCCGCCGGTTTCGGGAGGCGGTGACCCGGGCGACGCAAACGGACGCACCGGGCTACGCGGGATTTCGCCCGCACGAGTAACGTATGGAGTTGATATGGGCGTTTTTGACCGGATTCTTCGGAGGTCGAAGGCTACGGAGGAGGCGTCAACCGCCGAAGCGCAGGCCGGCACGCAGACGGCCGGGCCCCTGACGGCTGAAGCGGCGGACGAGGCGACGGAGACCGAGGCGGGGACGGGGGCCGAGGACACGGTGGAGACGACGGCGACGGAGGCCGTCGAAACCGTCGAGGCCGCGGACGCCGTCGACAGCGTCGAGATCCCCAAGCAGCAGTCCGCCGAAGTGGCCGCCGACAACGAGGCCGGTGAAGGCGCCCGAACGTAACTGCCCCGCGTGGGAAGGTGAACCATGGGTCTGATGGACAGTTTGAAGGCCAAACTCGCCCCGGCGAAGGACAAGGTCTCGGGCCTCGCGCAGCAGCACGGAGGCAAGATCGAGAACGGCCTGGACAAGGCCGCGAAAATGGTCGACGAGAAGACCAAGGGCAAGTACAGCGACAAGATCCAGACGGGCACGGGCAAGGCCAAGGACGCCATGGACCGACTCGCGCACCAGGGCGACACGGGAAGCGCCGGGACCACGGGGACGGACGGCAGCGGCACGACCACGCCGCCGGACTCGACCCCGCCGGCTTCCTGAACGGCACCTGCACATCGATCGGCGGACGGCCGCGGAGCGCAAGGCTCCCGGCCGTCCGCCGTTTCGTCGAGGGCAGGCCGGGAAGGGTGCGCCCATTCTGCAGGGGGTGGGCTGGACTCGGTCCGTGAGCGTCGCGACCGCCTCAAGGACATCTCCCGGGCGGCAGACCGTTCGACAGCGCGCCGGACAGGTCGTACGACGTTGACGGAGCCCACGGGCGACGGCATGATGACCGACTGCGTGGCCTACGCCGAACCTCCCGCGACCGTCCCCGGCACGGTCTTCCACCGGAGGCAAAGGGACCAGCGTCTCAGGTCGTTGTCGCAGCCCGATCGCCTCGGGCGAGGTTGCCGGGGAGCCGTCGCTCAAGGCGTGGAAGGCCGCGATGACAGCCCGTAGGAACTTCAAGCGCCAGGTGCGTGCCCGCGCCGCCAAAACCGGCGAGTCCTACACGTCCGCCCTCCGGCACTTCCGTCCGACTCCCTCAGGAGACGTCATGTCGGAAGCCAGGAACCCCAAGAGCGTGCGGCTCGCCGTAGCGCAGACCCCCGTACGAGAAGACCCCCGGGACGTCGACGCGCTGCGTGAGAGCGGCCGTCAGGTCCGTGCGCTGATGCGCGAGGCCAGTGATCGGGGCGCGCGGATCGTGCACTTCCCTGAAGGCGCGATCTGCTTCCCCCACAAGCTCGTGATGTCCGTCGCCGGCCCGGACGCGGTCGGCCCGGCGGACTGGGAACGATGCCAATGGCCGGTGCTCCGTTCGGAGTTGGCCGCGATCGCCGAGCTGGCCCGCGCGTTGCGGCTGTGGACGGTGATCGCCTCGGTGCACCGCCTGACCGGGCCGAACCGCCCCCACAACAGCCTCTACGTCATCTCCGACCGCGGCGAGGTCGTCACCCGCTACGACGAGCGCCTGCTGTCGAGGACGAAGGTCTCGTACATGTACTCGCCGGGCATCTCACCGGTGACCTTCGAGGTCGACGGTGTCCGCTTCGGCTGCCTGCTCGGCATCGAGATCCACTACACCGAGCTGTTCGCCGAGTACGAGAAGCTGGACGTCGACTGCGTCCTGCTCTCCACGACCGGTGCCCCGGGCAACACCGCCGCGCAGGCCCAGGGGCACGCGGCGGTCAACAGCTACTGGGTGAGTCTCTCCGTGCCCGCACAGCACAGCGCCAAGGCACCGTCCGGAGTCGTCGCTCCCAACGGCGACTGGCTCGAGCGGTGCCCCGCCGACGGCTCGCCGTCGGTGGCGGTCGTGAACCTCGACGACAGTTCCGAGGCCGCCGCCGAATCGGTGACCTACGGGCGCCCCTGGCGCCGTGAGGCGCGCGCGGGCATCTACGCCGAGCACCAGGTCACCGACCCGCGCAGCGAGGACCGGACGGCGGCCTTCTAGCGCATGGCGCAGTAGTGGAATCCGAGGGGTTCGCGGGTACGGGACGGCTCCCGCACCGCGAATACCTCGGATTCCCCGGCAGGACGAGGACCGGGAGGACGCCCCCTATGACCAGGTCGCAACCAGGTACCCGACCCCGTACGGCGCGTCCTCGTACAGCAGTGCCCCGCCGAGGTCCGCACCCTCGGCCGCGCCCGCGAGCACCTGCCAGGGCGCGCGTCCCGAGGCCTTCAGCTCGTACGCCAGCTCGGCGTCCAGCGCCTTGACGGCCGCCACGTCCGCCGCCCCCAGCGCACGCGCGACCTCCGCGTCGAAGGGCGCCGCCCGCTCGTCGAGATAGCCCGGTGCCTTCAGCG
The DNA here is from genome assembly GCF_048158785.1 of Streptomyces colwelliae. NCBI lineage: Bacteria > Bacillati > Actinomycetota > Actinomycetes > Kitasatosporales > Streptomycetaceae > Streptomyces > Streptomyces colwelliae. Next base: position 13,600 of record NZ_JBLTJC010000078.1, read on the forward strand.
TCCGGCACGCGCTGGCGTCGCCCATCACCAGCAGCGCGACCCGGTCGGCCTGCGCGACGATGTTCCTCCCGGTTTGAATACACCGCTCGGCCTCAAGAGGTTCCCCCACCCCGAGTCCCTCGATCGGGGCGTCGGACCACCCGGTGCGCTCCAGCAGCCACGCGGCGACGGCGAGCGAGGGCGGAAGCTCACGCTCCGACGCCGTACCGCCATCGCCGTGCCGGTCCCCGCCCAGCCGTACGTCGAGATCCACACCGAAGCCTCGGAACGAACCCCGGGTGCCCTCGGGATGCGGCCCGCGCCCGCTCTGCTCGGCGGGCCCGACGACCACCAGGCGGTCGGGCCGGGCGGCGGCGAGCACGCCCAGCGCGTCGGTGCACGCGGCCCGCGCGGCGGCCAGTTCGGGCGCGGCACCCGCGGCGACGTCGGGGACGAGGAGCGGAGGACAGGGGCAGACGGCAGCGGCTACGAGCATGGCCGGAACCCTAACAAGGCGCACGGACGCGTCACGCCGACAGTCCACAGGGGCATGTCGTCGACGCGGTGTCGCTCAGCGGGGCGCGGCGGCCTCAGTCGCAGCCGCAACCGCTCCCCGCGGCGACCGGCAGCGGGGCGGGCGCACCGATCTTCGGCAGGCCCAGCATCACGCCCGCCGGCTTGGCGGCCTCGGCCGCGTTCCGCTTCTCCCAGGCGTCGCCCGCGCGCGTGGGGCGCACGTTCAGGGTGGGGCCCTCGGCGAGGAGGTGGTGCGGGGCGGCGTACGTGATCTCGACCGTCACCACGTCACCGGGGCGGACCTCCTGGTCCGGCTTGGTGAAGTGGACGAGGCGGTTGTCGGGGGCGCGCCCGGAGAGGCGGTGGGTGGCGCCGTCCTTGCGGCCCTCGCCCTCGGCGACCATCAGCTCCAGGGTGCGGCCGACCTGCTTCTTGTTCTCGTCCCAGGAGATCTCCTCCTGGAGGGCGACCAGACGCATGTAGCGCTCCTGGACGACCTCCTTGGGGATCTGGTTCTCCATGGTCGCGGCCGCAGTACCGGGCCGCTTGGAGTACTGGAACGTGAAGGCTTGCGCGAAGCGCGCCTCGCGGACCGCGTGCATCGTCTGCTCGAAGTCCTCCTCGGTCTCCCCGGGGAAGCCCACGATGATGTCGGTGGTGATGGCCGCGTGCGGGATGGACGCGCGGACCTTCTCGATGATCCCCAGGTAGCGCTCCTGGCGGTAGGACCGGCGCATGGCCTTGAGGATCGGGTCCGAGCCGGACTGCATGGGCATGTGCAGCTGCGGCATCACGTTCGGCGTCTCGGCCATCGCGGCGATGACGTCGTCGGTGAAGTCGCGCGGGTGCGGGGAGGTGAACCGGACGCGCTCCAGGCCCTCGATCGCGCCGCACGCGCGGAGCAGCTTGCTGAAGGCCTCGCGGTCGCCGATGTCGGAGCCGTACGCGTTGACGTTCTGGCCGAGCAGGGTGATCTCGGAGACGCCCTCGCCGACCAGGGCCTCGATCTCGGCGAGGATGTCGCCGGTGCGGCGGTCCTTCTCCTTGCCGCGCAGCGCCGGGACGATGCAGAAGGTGCACGTGTTGTTGCAGCCGACGGAGATCGACACCCAGGCCGCGTAGGCGCTCTCGCGCCGGGTCGGCAGCGTCGAGGGGAAGGCCTCCAGGGACTCCGCGATCTCGACCTGCGCCTCTTCCTGCACGCGCGCGCGTTCCAGCAGGACCGGCAGCTTGCCGATGTTGTGCGTCCCGAAGACGACGTCCACCCAGGGCGCCTTCTTCACGATGGTGTCGCGGTCCTTCTGGGCGAGGCAGCCGCCGACGGCGATCTGCATCCCGGGGCGCTTGGTCTTCATCGGGGCGAGCCGGCCGAGGTTGCCGTAGAGCCGGTTGTCGGCGTTCTCGCGCACGGCGCAGGTGTTGAAGACGACGACATCCGCGTCCCCGTCCGAGCCCTCGGGCGCGCGGACATAACCGGCACCCTCCAGGAGACCGGAGAGCCGCTCGGAATCGTGAACGTTCATCTGGCACCCATAAGTGCGCACTTCGTACGTTTTGACGTCCACTGCCTCGCTCCGGTCACTGCTGCTCATGTGACAAGGGTAGGCGGTGCCGGGAGTGGCTCCTCCTGCGGCCGAAATCCGCCGTGCCTCGCGCGGGCCCGGCGAGCGGAAGCCGGCCGGCGCCGCCACCCCGTAGGCCGGTCACTCTCCTCCGGTGGTCCACCCCTGCTTGCGCAGCACCCCCGCCACGTCCGGCGCCTCGTAGTGCTTCCCCTTGAGCACCTTGCCGTCGGCCCGGCGGGCGATCTCGCCGGCCGGGCCGATCTTGGTCATGTTGGCGCGGTGGATCTCGGCGATCACGTCGTCGAGGTCGACGCCGTGGACTAGGGCCGTGCCGTACGCGACGTAGACGACGTCGGCCAGCTCGTGCGCCAGCCGGTCGAGGGGGCCGTCCACGGAGACCTCGACGACCTCCGCGGCCTCCTCGGCGAGCAGTTCGCCCCGGTGGGCGGCGAGCCCGGGGTCGACCTCGGTGGGTGTGCTGCGGGCGTCGAGCCCGAAGGCCAGGTGGAATTCGCGGACCAGGTCGGCGGGCGAAGAACTCATGCGACGACCCTAATGGCCGCCACTGACACCCCTTGGCCCACAGGGGCCCGTCGAACACATCAGCCCGCAGACGCGGGCCGGCACACACTCCCCCAGTCCTGAGGGCCCTGTCCTGGCGTGCCCTGGTCAGCACCGCGCAGAGACTGGCAGGATCGCGCGCATGCTCAAGGTGTTCTCCCGTATCAGCAGGCGCCGGGCCCTGCAGGGCGCGACCGCAGGCTTCGTCGCGTTCGGGCTGTTGCTGTGGTGGCTGCTGCCCCTGGGCGACGAACCCCCCACCGGGACGATCACCTTCAGCACCGGGACACCGCTCGGGGTCTACCAGAAGTACGGCTCGCTCCTGCGCGACGCGCTCGACAAGAACATGCCGGGCCTCACGGTGAAGCTGAAGAACAGCGCCGGGTCGCAGGAGAACGTCAGGAGTGTGGCGATCGGCCACGCCGACTTCACCATCGCCGCGGCCGACGCGGTGGCGGCGTACGAACTGGACGGCAAGCCCGGTGCCGCCGGGCTGCGCGGGGTCGCGCGCCTGTACGACGACTATGTGCAGCTCATCGTCCCGCGCGACTCGCCCATCCGGTCGGTCTCGGATCTGCGGGGCAAGCGGGTGGCAATAGGGCTGACCAACTCGGGTGTACGGCTGATCGCCACCCGGGTGCTCACAGCGGCGGGGATCGACCCCAAGAAGGACATCACGCCGATGGCGGACGGCATCGACACCGGACCCGAGCGGCTCAAGGACGGCAAGATCGACGCGTTCTTCTGGTCGGGCGGGCTGCCGACGGACGGCCTGAAAGACCTCGCCAAGCACTACGCGTTCCGGTTCGTGCCGATCGAGGCGGACCTCGTGGCCAAGATGCACGAGCAGGGCGACGCCACCCACTACTACCGCGCCACCAACATGCCGGAATCGGCCTACCCGAGCATCCAGCAGGGGTCCACCGTCCCGACCATCGCCGTATCCAACCTGCTGATGACCCGCAAGGACGTGAACGCCAGGCTCACGGAGTGGATCACCAAGATCGTGATCAAGAGCCGCGACGACATCGGCAAGCAGGTCCACTCCGCACAGCTGGTGGACCTGCGCACAGCGATCTACACCGACCCCCTGGCCCTGCAAGAGGGCGCCCGGCGCTACTACCGCTCACTCAAGCCGTAGGCCGTAGAGGCGCAGAGCCTTGGCCCGTGGAGCCGTAGGGCCCCGCCCAGGTCCCTGGGTGGCCCGCTCAGGCCCCGGGACCTCAACACCGGCCCCCGGGCCGCCCGTTCAGGCCGCAGGCCCGCTCCTGGGCACCGACACGGTCACCTTGAGGCCGTGCGGCTCGTGGTGGTCGTACGTGAGGGAGCCGCTGCCCGCGGCCAGCAGAACCTGGGAGATGGACAGGCCGAGGCCGGAGCCCTTGATGTTCTGGTGGCGTCCGCTGCGCCAGAAGCGGTCGCCGACGCGGGCGAGTTCGTCCTCGGTGAGGCCCGGGCCGTTGTCCGTGACGACGATGGTCGAGGTCTCGCCGTTCGACGCGACCGTCACCTCGACGGACTCGTCCTCGGGCGTGAACTTCACCGCGTTGTCGATCACCGCGTCCAGGGCGCTGGACAGCGTGACCGGGTCGGCCCAGGCCGTGGTGGGCGGGCAACTGCCCACCAGGCGCACGCCCTTGGCCTCGGCGGTCGGCGCCCAGGCCGCGACGCGCTCGGCGGTCAGCGCGCCGATGTCGGTGATCCTCAGGTCGGCGTCCGCGTGCTCGGCCAGGGCCAGGTCGAGCAGGTCGTCCAGGACCTGGGTCAGGCGCTTGCCCTCGGTGCGGACCGAGGCGATCTCGTCGTTGTCCTCCGGTAGTTCGAGCGCGAGCAGTTCGATGCGCAGCAGCAGCGCCGAGAGCGGGTTGCGCAACTGGTGCGAGGCGTCGGCGACGAAGGCGCGCTGCTGCTCCAGCACGTCCTCGACGTTGTCCGCCATCTCGTTGAACGACCGGGCCAGGCGCTGGAGTTCCGGCGGCCCGCCGGCGGCCGCGACCCGGGACTTGAGACGCCCGGTGGCGATGTCGTGGGTGGTGGCGTCGAGGACCCGCACGGGTCGCAGGACCCAGCCCGTCAGCCGTAGGGCCGCGCCGACGGCCAGCAGCATCGCGGCGATCTCGCCGGCGCCGATGGTCAGCCAGCCGCGCAGGGTCCGTGAACGCATCGGTCCGGTGGGCGAGTCGGTGACCACGACCGCGATGACGTCGCCGTCCCGGATGACCGGCGAGGCGACGACGAGGCGGTTGCGCTGCCAGGGCCAGACCTGCTCCGGGTCGTGGCTGCGACGGCTGAGGAGTGCCTCGGCGAACGCGTCGCGCACCTCGCCCGTCTTGGGGAGCAGGAAGTCGTCGGGTGCGTTCGCCATGGAGGTATCGGTGCGGTAGAAGACTCCCGCGCGGATGCCGTAGACCTCGTAGTAGCTGGCGAGTTCGCGGTCCAGGGTCTCCTGGCGCTCGTCCGGGACCGTGTCGGAGGGGCGCGATCCCGTGGGGGCGTCGGTGACGAACTGGGCCAGGGCCGCGAACCGCGCGGTGTCGTCGATACGGTCGACGATCACCTTCTGCTGCTGGGCCGCGGCCACGCTGATGGCGAGCGGGACGCCGAGCGCCAGCAGGACGGCCGCCATCAGGACAATGAGCAGCGGGAGAAGACGTGTGCGCACCCGGGCCCGCTACGCGGCCGGAGCGACGAGCCGGTAGCCGACGCCTCGTACGGTCTCGATCAGCGCGGGCATCCGCAGCTTGGCGCGCAGGGACGCGACATGCACCTCCAGGGTGCGTCCCGTGCCCTCCCAGCTGGTGCGCCACACCTCGCTGATGATCTGCTCCCGCCGGAAGACCACTCCTGGGCGCTGTGCCAGCAGGGCCAGCAGATCGAACTCCTTGCGGGTCAGCTGGACGACCGAACCGTCCACGGTGACCTGACGGGTGGGCAGTTCGATGCGCACCGGGCCGAGCCGCAGCGCGGTGTCGCCGCCCCCGCCCGCGTCCTCGTGGACGCTGCGCCGGCTGACGGCGTGGATGCGGGCGAGCAGTTCCCCGGTGTCGTACGGCTTCACCACGTAGTCGTCGGCTCCGAGGTTGAGGCCGTGGATGCGGGAGCGCACGTCGGAGCGGGCGGTGACCATGATCACCGGGGTGCTGGTGCGCTTGCGGATCTTGCCGCAGACCTCGTAGCCGTCCTGGTCGGGCAGGCCGAGGTCGAGGAGGACGACGCCGAAGCCGTCGCTCTCGGGGACGAGTGCCTGGAGGGCCTCCTCGCCGCTGCGGGCGTGCGTGACGTCGAATCCGTGCCGCGCCAGGACCGCGGACAGAGCGGCGGCGACATGGTTGTCGTCCTCGACGAGGAGCAGTCTCATCCCGGCCCCCTCCGGTTCATCGTTCGTATGGTGTCGGCCTGTACAAAAGCACGTCTCACGCGCGCGTGCACCCAGGCAGTCACGCTGATGGACGAAGACGCCGTCAAGCGGGTTCCGGTTGCGCGAGGCTTCCGTTACCCAGCCGGTACGGATCCCGGCGGCAAAGTGCTACGACACGTGTCCTATTGCTATCCGATCGTGATGCTCAGATCTCGCTCAGATGTGATGACGCTGGTCGTACGGCCTCACTACTGTCCTCCGCAACCGACGAGGACGGAGCCAGCAAGCGATGACCGAAGTATCGGTGGCCAAGGAAGATGTGGCCGCGACCGGCGAACTCGTCGTCCTGAAGAGCGTCAACAAGCACTTCGGCGCGTTGCACGTACTCCAGGACATCGATCTGACGATCGCCCGCGGCGAAGTCGTCGTGGTGATCGGACCCTCAGGGTCCGGAAAGTCCACTCTGTGCCGCACCATCAACCGCCTGGAGACGACCGATTCGGGTTCGATCACGATCGACGGCAAGCCGCTGCCCCAGGAGGGCAGGGAGCTCGCCCGGCTGCGTGCGGACGTCGGAATGGTCTTCCAGTCCTTCAACCTCTTCGCGCACAAGACCGTGCTCGAGAACGTGATGCTGGGTCAGATCAAGGTCCGCAAGGCCGACCGCAAGCAGGCCGAGGAGAAGGCCCGGGCGCTGCTCGACCGGGTCGGCGTGGCCACGCAGGCGGACAAGTACCCGGCCCAGTTGTCCGGTGGCCAGCAGCAGCGCGTCGCCATCGCGCGGGCACTGGCCATGGACCCCAAGGTGATGCTTTTCGACGAGCCGACCTCGGCACTCGACCCGGAGATGATCAACGAGGTGCTGGAGGTCATGCAGCAGCTCGCCCGGGACGGGATGACGATGATCGTCGTCACCCATGAGATGGGTTTCGCTCGTTCGGCTGCCAACCGAGTGGTGTTCATGGCCGACGGCCGCATCGTCGAAGAGGCTGTGCCGGACCAGTTCTTCAGCAACCCGCGCAGCGACCGGGCCAAGGACTTCCTCTCGAAGATCCTTCACCACTGACGACAAGCGCCGCCGACCACTGACGATCAGCCACGAACGCTGACGAACCGCTACAGCCAGCCACTGGCGGCCCGCCGACGACGGGCGGCCGCCGACTGCCGCTGAGGGTCCCGCACACCCTCAGAGCCGCCGTCACACGCCCTGACGGACCCTCATCTCCTCACCAGCCAAAGGATGTTCATCATGAAGCTCCGCAAGGTCACCGTCTTCGCGACCACCGCTCTCGTCCTCTCGCTCGCCGCGACGGCCTGCGGGAGCAGCGACAAGGACGACTCCGATTCGGGCTCCAGCGGCGGCAGCAAGATCAAGATCGGTATCAAATTCGATCAGCCTGGCCTCGGCCTGAAGCAGCCGGACGGGACCTACGCCGGCTTCGACGTGGACGTGGCGACCTATGTGGCCGGGCAGCTCGGCTACAAGCCCGCCCAGATCGAGTGGGTCGAGACCAAGAGCGCCGACCGTGAGAACGCCCTGGCGCGCGGCGACGTCAAGTTCATCGCGGCCACGTACTCGATCAACGACGAGCGCAAGCAGAAGGTCGACTTCGCCGGCCCCTACCTGCTGGCCCACCAGGACCTGCTCGTCAAGAAGGACTCGACGATCGCGAAGGCCACGGACCTCAACGGCAAGAACCTCTGTTCCGTGACCGGCTCGACCTCTGCGCAGAACATCAAGGACAAGATCGCCCCGAAGGCCAACCTTCGTGAGAACTCGGGCTACTCGGAGTGCATCGCGGCCCTCCAGAGCGGTGCCGTCGACGCGGTGACCACGGACGACTCGATCCTCGCGGGCTTCGCCGCGCAGGACAAGTTCAAGGGCCAGTTCAAGCTCGCCGGCCTGAAGCTCAGCAACGAGAACTACGGCATCGGCGTCAAGAAGGGCGACTCCGCGACCGTCACCAAGATCAACACCGCGCTGGAGAAGATGGTCAGCAGCGGCGCCTGGGAGACCGCGGTCACCAAGAACTTCGGCCCGGCCGACTACAAGAACGAGCCCGCCCCGAAGATCGGCGACATCGTCAAGTAAGCCCGAGAAAACCCCGGTAAGGCAGGCCCCATACCCGGAAGCGCGGGAGATCGTGTTCGACTTTCTTCAAGGTTATGACGTCCTCGGGGCGTTCTGGATGACGGTGAAACTCACCGTCCTCTCCGCCCTCGGCTCCCTGGTCTGGGGCACACTGCTGGCCGGCATGCGGGTCAGCCCGGTCCCACTGATGCGTGGTTTCGCGACCTTCTACGTCAACACCGTCCGGAACATCCCCCTGACGGTCATCATCGTCTTCACCTCGCTCGGCCTCGCCGACATCTTCGGCGTCACCATGGGCGCGTCCGACGACTTCAAGGTGCAGGGTTTCCGGCTGGCACTGCTGGGTCTCGCGGCGTACCACGCGGCCTTCGTCTGTGAGGCGGTGCGCTCCGGCATCAACACCGTGCCCGTCGGACAGGCGGAGGCGGCCCGCGCCATTGGGCTGAGCTTCAGTCAGGTGCTGCGGATCATCATCCTTCCGCAGGCGTTCCGCGCGGTCATCACACCACTGGCCAACGTGCTGATCGCGCTGACCAAGAACACCACCGTGGCGGCCGCGATCGGGGTCGCCGAGGCGGCCGCCCTGATGAAGACGATGATCGAGAACGAGGCCCAGACGGTCGCCATCGGCGCGGTCTTCGCGTTCGGCTTCGTGGTACTGACCCTGCCCACCGGCCTCCTCCTCGGCTGGCTGGGCAAGCGAATGGCGGTGAAGCGATGACCTCCGTCCTCTACGACGCGCCCGGCCCCCGCGCCAAGCGGCGCAACGTGCTCCTCTCGGTCGTGTTCTTCGTCCTGCTCGCCCTCTTCCTGTGGTGGGTCTGGCAGACGATGGACGACAAGGGCCAGCTGAAGTGGGCCCTGTGGCAGCCGTTCACCACGTCGGACGCCTGGACGACGTATCTGCTGCCGGGCCTCGGCGACACCCTGAAGGCCGCCGGCCTCGCCATGGTGATCGCCCTCCCCCTGGGCGCGTTCTTCGGTATCGCCCGGATGTCCGACCACCGGTGGGTGCGCGTCCCCGCCGGAGTGGTGGTCGAGTTCTTCCGCTCGATCCCCGTCCTGCTGCTGATGCTCTTCGCGAACGAGTTCTACGTCCGCTCCACGGGCGTCGGCAGCGAGGAACGGCCCCTGTACGCCGTCGTCACCGGCCTGGTGCTCTACAACGCCTCGGTGCTCGCCGAGATCGTCAGGGCGGGCATCCTGTCCCTCCCCAAGGGGCAGACGGAGGCCGCGCACGCGATCGGGCTGCGCAAGGGCCAGACGATGACGAGCATCCTGCTCCCGCAGTCCGTCACCGTCATGCTGCCGGCCATCGTCAGCCAGCTCGTGGTCATCGTGAAGGACACCGCGCTGGGTGGCGTGATGCTGGGCTTCACCGAGCTGCTCAACGCACGCAGCACCCTGGCGGCCAACTACGCCAATGTGGTGGCGAGTTTCATCGTCGTGGGAATCATCTACATCCTGCTGAACCTCGCCCTCACCACCTTCGCGAGCTGGCTGGAGGGCAGGCTGCGGCGCAGCAAGAAGAGCACGGGTGCGACCGTCGCCCTGGAAGATGCCACCGGACTCAACCCCGCGCAGGTGGGGGGCAGTTTCGGAACCGGCGGTGGCGGCACGATCTGATGATCGGTCACATGGCATGAACGACACGGAGGCAGTGGCATGATCGCCACTGCCTCCGTCACTTGACGCAAGCACCGGCAATGGGTTGCATACGTTCTGTGATCGTGCACCCTGCTCCAACTTCCTGTTCACATGCGTCCCTGAGGACACCGTCACGGGCAGGGGGCGCCGCACCGTGGACCCGGTGATCATCGTCGGGGCGGGGCCCGTGGGGCTCACGCTCGCCCTGGCACTGGCGCGGCAGGAGGTGCCCTCCGTCCTCCTCGACGAGGGTCCGGGCAAGGACGAACCCCGTCCCGCGCGCACCGTCGTCCTACGGGAGGACACGGCAGCCCTCCTGGAGCGACTGACCGGCGTACCCCTCGCCGAACTCGGCTCGCGCTGGGCCGGATGGCGGTCGATGCGGCGCAAGCAGGTGATGCGCGAGATCACGTTCGACGAGACCGAGCCCGCCCCGCTGCACATCGCGCAGCACGTGCTCACCGGCACCCTGCGCCAGGCCCTCGCGGGCGAGCGGCTGGTGAAGATCGCCGTGGACAACCGCCTCGACTCGCTCGAACAGGAGCCCTCGGGCGTCACCGCCCACACCCGCGGCCCCAAGGGCACCTGGTGGCGCGGCAGTTACCTGGTCGGCTGCGACGGCCCGCGCTCGACCGTGCGCAAACTCCTGGACATCCGCTTCCCCGGCCGTACGGCGGTGGAACGACACGCCGTGGCCGCGCTGCGCACGGAACTTCCGTGGCCCGACCAGGCGTTGTTGCATCGGGTGCCGCCGTGGCGGACGTCCGGACCCTCGGCCGGGGAGGTCACCGGACGCCCCCTCCCGGACGGCGTGTGGCGCCTGGACTGGCTGCTGCCGCCGGGCAAGGACCTGGTCACCCCCGAGCTGCTGCTGGCCCGCATCCGGGAGACGCTCGCGGGCTGGACCGAGGGCCCGACACCGCCGTACGAACTACTCGACACCGGAGTGCACACCGTGCACCACCGGCTCGCCCGGCGGTGGCGGGTGGGGCGGGTGTTTCTCGCCGGGGACGCCGCGCATCTGCTGGGGGCGCTCGGGACGCAGGGGCTGGACGAGGGGCTGCGGGACGCCGACAACCTCGCCTGGAAGCTGGCACTGGCCTGGCACCACGGGCCGCACGAGGAGCTGCTCGACAGCTATCAGGCGGAGCGGCGGGCCGTCGTGGCGTCCCGGCTGCGCGCCGCCGACCAGGCGCTGCCGCTGGTGCGCGGCGGCGCCGGACTGCGCGCGGTCGTGCCCGGCTCGGCCCGCAACCATGACGTGCTGCTCACGGACGGTCACCTGGGGCACAACGCCCTCGGTGCGCCGGGGGCGTACGCCGACTCGCCGCTCGCGCCCCGGCACATCGAGGCGGAGGTCCCCGTGGACACCCTGCCCGGCGCGCCGGTCACCGATGTCCTGGTCACCGCCGAGGACGGCGCCTTCGTACGGCTGCGGGACCGCCTCGGGCGCGGCTCCCTGCTGGTCGTCCTGGTCGCGCCGGGCACGGGCGTGTGGGAGCGCAAGCACTGGGTGACGGCCGGAATCATGCCCCGCCTGGCGGCCGCGGTGACGGCGCTGCCGCATCCGGCCGAGCTGCTGGTCGCCGAGAGCTACCCGGGCGCCGCCGCTCACACGGTTCTCCTCGTACGGCCCGACGGACACCTGGTCACCGCGCTGAGCGGGGTGCGCCCGGCCGACCTGTACGCGGCGGCCGAGGCGACCCTGGGCGGCCCGACGAGGACGGAGGCCACGGCCGGCTCGCGCTGAGGCCACCGTACCCGAACTGTCCACATAGTGACGCTGAGTTGACCGGTCCGCACCGCCGTGCTGTACTCCGGACCATGACCGACACCTCTGTCCACCTCTGGCGGAAGGTCCACCTGGACCTCGTCCGCTACGTGGGCTGTGTGTGTCACGTCGCCTGCTGAATTCGCATCTCTCTCACCCGCGCGCGCCACTGTCGTGATGCCTGCGCGCACCCTCGCGAACACTCATCAGGACGGTGCACGTGTCTGTCTCCCCTTCTGCCTCCGTGTCCCCCGCCGCGCCTTCCCAGGCCCCGACGCAGGCGGACCTGCTCGACTTCGTCCGGCGTACGGCCGCCGACGCCGAGCTGATCGCCTCGCTCCCCCTCGACCCCGAGGGCCGCACCTGGGTGCGGCTCGACGGTCCCGGCGGCAGCGAGGCCTGGCTGATCGGCTGGCCGCCCGGCAGCGGGACGGGCTGGCACGACCACGCCGAGTCGGTCGGCGCCTTCCTCGCCGCCGCCGGTGAGCTCAAGGAGAACTCGCTCGCCGCTCGACTCCCGAGCCACGGCTGGAAGACCCTCGAACTGGAGGAGGGCGTGGACCGCGAGCGGCGGCTGCCGGCCGGCAAGGGCCGCGCCTTCGGTCAGCACCACGTCCACGAGGTGCTCAACGAGTCCTCCGAAGAGCACGCGATCTCCGTCCACGCGTACTACCCGCCGCTGCCGCAGATCCGCCGCTACAGCCGCACGGGCCCGGTACTGCGCCTGGAGCAGGTCGAGCGCCCGGCGGACTGGCAGTGAGTGCCGTACGCGAACAGCCTCTCGGCATAGACGAGTTGCTGGATCGGGTGCGCGAGACCTACGAGCGGATCGAGGCACGGGCGGCGTACGACGCGGCCCGTGACGACGATGCCCTCCTGGTCGACATCCGCTACGCGGCCCTGCGCGACCGGGACGGCCTCATCCCCGGCGCCCTGGTCGTCGAGCGCAACGAACTGGAGTGGCGCCTCGACCCCCGGGGCAGCCACCGCGCCCCCGAAGCCACCGGTCACGACCTGCGCGTCGTGGTGATCTGCAACGAGGGCTACGCGTCCACCCTGGCAGCCGCGTCCCTGCACCGACTGGGCCTGCACCGCGCGACGGACCTCGTCGGCGGCTTCCAGGCCTGGAAGGCGGCGGGACTGCCTGTCACGTCGTAGACACTCCGTCTACGACCCGACGGTCCGGCCCGCTCACGACGCGTCCCCGCTCACGATCCGTCGGAGGGGCAGTAGAGCGGGGCGGTGTCCGCGTTGGTCCTGGTGATCAGGCGGGCCGGTGTGGTGGCGATCTTCTCCACCTTCTCCTTACGGAGAAGGCTGATGGTGTTGGTGACGGCCAGTTCGCCGGTGTCCTTGGCCGAGTTGGAGACGGTGGCGGCGAAACGGCCGTCCTTGAGGGCGGCGAGGGCCTCGTCGGTGCCGTTGACCGTCACGATCTTGACCTTCTTGCCGCCGGCCGCGTCGAAGGCCTTGCGGGCGGCGAACGCCATCTCCTCGTTGGCGACGAAGGCGTAGTCCAGATCGGGATGCGCTTTGATCATGCCCTCGGCGACGATCTTCGCCTTCGCGGCGACGAACATGGCGGGCTGGTTCGCGACCACCTTCGCGTTCGCCGGCAACCCCTTGGTGAAACCGCCGACGAGCAGGTCGGAGGCGGCGCCGGGCGCGCCCGCGATGACGGCCACCTGCACCTCGCGCCCCGCGGCGTCGTCCTCGATCCACTCGGCGTCCAGCTTGCCCACCGTCTTCAGGTCGACGACGACGGCCCCGAGGATGTCGGACGGATCGGCGCTGACCGAGGTCAGGAAGATCGGGATGTGCGCACTCCTGGCCTTGGCGATGTCGCTCTTGAGCGCGGTGGTGCTGACGGTCTGCAGGATGATCGCGTCGACATGGCGCGCGATCATGTCCTGGATGTTGGCGAGCTCCCGCGCGGCGTCCTGATGCGAGTTGACCGTGACGAGCTTCGCGAAGTTGCTGCTGGCCGTGTTCTCGATCGACTCCTGCAAACAGCTGTGGAACTCGGTGCTGCCACCGTTGACGAATCCGATGGTGATGGGCCCGTCGTCGGCGGGCGTGGCACTCGACTCCAGTCCGCAGCCGCTCAGTAAGAGACCAGTGCCGACCAGGAGGACCACCAGCGTTCTTCGGTGGCGAGCGGGCAGGGACAAGGACAAGGGGGCCGCCTTTCAGGGCGTACGAGGACCGGTCGGCGATACGGCCGGAGGCACTCGGGCAGGCCTGACTGCGGCTCGGTGGGCGATGAGGGCCAAGGCACAGCAGGCGGGAAGGCCTGGGGTCGGCAGCAGAAGCTACCCCCGCGCCAAACCTGCGCACCCTTTGCGTCACGCACACTAAGTTTGCGGAATGCGCATCGTTCGGGGGGTGGCGAGTGGCCTCCGGGACGGGTGACCGACGGTTTCCCTCGCACGCCCCCGGGACGGACGGCTGACGGTTCGCCTCGCATGCCGCTGGGACGGACGACTGACGTTCGCCTCGTACGTCCCCGGGACGGACGACTGACGGTTCCCCCGCTCACTCCCTGGCGGTCGCCACCGCGACCGCCCGGACCCGGAACGCCACGCGTCCCGGCAGCGCCGAGGCGGCGAGGACGAGGGTCCCGGCCACCGCGATCACCGCGAGATACACGAGGGGCGTGATCGTCGGTGCCGCCCGGCCGGTCATGCCGACACTGAACTCGGTCAGGACGGCGAGGGCGATACCGCTGCCGAGCCTTCAGCGCGGCGAGGTCGGAGAGTTCGACCGGTGCGGGTGTCGCCAGGGTCCGTCCGGTGGGCGTCTCCCCGCCGGATGTGCCGGATGTGCCGGGCGGACCGGATGTGCCGGGTTCCTGTGCCATGCATACACAGCCGTTCGTGCACAGGTACCTGTGCACTGCGGCAATCCGGCGTCTTCAGCCGGGAGTTGGCCCCACCTCGGGCGTCGGCCAGGTGCTTGCCTGAACGCGGTCGGCGCCCCCGCGCGTCCACCGTGTTCAGGACGTTCGCACCACCGAGGGATCAGAACCGGATCGTCCCGGATCAGTACTCCCTCGTCTTCGGATCAGTACCCCTCGTCCCCGAGGAACTCCGTGTCCTCGCCCTCTTTGTCCAGCGCCTGCCGGACCACTCTGAGGGCCATGCCCTGGGAGTAGCCCTTGCGGGCCAGCATGCCCGCGAGGCGGCGCAGCCTCTTGTCGCGGTCGAGGCCCCGGGTGGACCGCAGTTTGCGGTCGACCAGTTCGCGGGCCGTCGTCTCCTCCTGGTCGGAGTCGAGCTGGGAGACCGCCTCGTCGATCAGCGTCGGATCGACGCCCTTGGTGCGCAGTTCCTGGGCGAGCGCGCGCCGGGCCAGACCGCGGCCGTGGTGCCGGGACTCCACCCAGGCGTCCGCGAACGCGCCGTCGTTGATCAGCCCGACTTCCTCGAACCGCGACAGCACCTCGTCCGCCACCTCGTCCGGGATCTCCCGCTTGCGCAGGGCGTCCGCGAGTTGCTTGCGGGTGCGCGGGTTCCCGGTGAGCAGGCGCAGGCAGATTCCCCGCGCCCGCTCAGCCGGGTCCGCCGGCGGCTCCTCCTTCTCGGCCCTCGACGAGGAGAAGTCACCTCCGTCCTCTCCGGACGACTCACCGAAGCCACGACCACGGCGCCCGCGTCTACCGCGTGCGCCGTCACCGCGCGCCGTAGACCCTCGCGAGCCGCCCTCGCCGCGCGCTCCACGGCTGCGGCGTGAGCCGCGGCCGGGTGCGTCGTCGTCGGACCCGTCGCCGGGCGAACCGCCGCCGGGCGCCGAGCTCCTGAAGAGCCGACCGGTGCCCGTCGAACCGTCGCCGGGCTCCGGGCCGCCGAAAGGCGGACCGGCCTCCCCCGCGAAGCCGCCGCCCGGCTCGTCGCCGTACGGCCCGTCCATGCCGTACGGCTCCTCGATCATGCCGTCCGCACCGTAGGCCAGGCCGTCGTCGCCTCCCCCGCGCCCCTGCGGGGCGCCGGGATACGCGTACTCGGCCCAGTCCGTTCGTCGTGTCACGGGTCAGCTCTTGGCTGTCGCGGCCTTGGGCTTGGTGGCCTTGGCCGCAGCCGGAGCGGGCACCGTCTTGGCGTCGTCCGTGGCGGTGGGGACCGCCGCGTCCGCACCCGGCTCGGCGGTGGGCTTCTCCGGACGGACACCCACGCCCAGCTTCTCCAGGATCTTCTTCTCGATCTCGTTGGCCAGGTCGGGGTTGTCCTTCAGGAAGTTGCGCGCGTTCTCCTTGCCCTGGCCGAGCTGGTCGCCCTCGTACGTGTACCAGGCGCCGGCCTTGCGGACGAAGCCGTTCTCCACGCCCATGTCGATCAGGCCGCCCTCGCGGCTGATGCCGTGGCCGTAGAGGATGTCGAACTCGGCCTGCTTGAAGGGCGGCGCGACCTTGTTCTTGACGACCTTGACGCGAGTGCGGTTGCCGACCGCGTCCGTGCCGTCCTTCAGGGTCTCGATACGGCGGATGTCGAGTCGCACCGAGGCGTAGAACTTCAGCGCACGGCCACCGGTCGTGGTCTCCGGGGAGCCGAACATCACGCCGATCTTCTCGCGGAGCTGGTTGATGAAGATCGCGGTGGTCCCGGACTGGTGGAGCGCGCCGGTGATCTTGCGGAGCGCCTGGCTCATCAGACGGGCCTGGAGACCGACGTGGCTGTCTCCCATCTCGCCCTCGATCTCCGCGCGCGGGACGAGTGCCGCGACGGAGTCGATGACGATGAGGTCGAGGGCGCCGGAGCGGACCAGCATGTCCACGATCTCCAGGGCCTGCTCGCCGTTGTCCGGCTGGGACAGGATCAGGTTGTCGATGTCGACGCCGAGCTTCTTCGCGTACTCGGGGTCGAGGGCGTGCTCCGCGTCCACGAACGCGACCTGGCCGCCGGCCCGCTGGGCGTTCGCCACCGCGTGCAGGGTCAGGGTCGTCTTGCCGGAGGACTCCGGGCCGTAGACCTCCACCACTCGGCCGCGCGGCAGGCCGCCGACACCGAGGGCCACGTCGAGCGCGGTCGAGCCGGTGGGGATGACCTCGATGGGCTCGTTCGGCCGCTCGCCGAGGCGCATCACCGCGCCCTTGCCGAATTGCCGTTCAATCTGTGCGAGCGCGGCGTCCAGCGCCTTCTCGCGGTCGGTTCCTGCCATGGGTTCCACCCGATTTGCTTGTGTCGATCGCTTCACGTCAAAGACGCTAACGCCTGCCACTGACAATGCGCCCCGACGCCCGCCCAGCCTGTGGATAACTCGGACACTTCAGCATCAAAAGCCTGTCGAAATGCCCGTCATGGCCTCGCCGGAGCTTCCATGAGAATGGATGTTCGATTTTCGTGTCAAGCGCACCACGCGGCACTCGCGTCATCGATGTCCTGTGACGCCTCACGCCGTGGCGACGCTTCGAATGAGATGGAAATCCTTCCTGTGCCGGGGGTCGGGCCCGTTGACTGACGGCAGCCAACGGCAACCGACGACGGGAGAGTTCGATGAAGATGTGGAAGCGCGCGGGGATCGCGTCCGTGCTGGTCGCGGCGACCGTCGGCATCATGAGTCCGGCGGCGTCGGCCGCTCCCATGCCGTGGGAGACCAGCCGCGTGCACCAGCCCGCGCCGCAGGTCGCACCGGTCTCCTCGGCCGTCGGGACCGGCACCGTCAGCGTCCTGTGCGGTACGCCTTGCTACCAGTAGGACCCTTCGCGAGCGCCGCACGCCGCTGAACCACCGGCCTTCCCCGGCGCGTCCTCGACCTCGACGCCGCAGGACGATCACGTCCCGACCGGCCGGCAGCGCACGTTCACCGCGGCCGCGTGGTCATCGCCGTTCAGCAGCATGAGCCGGACCGGGGCGCCGCCGGGGTTGTCGAAGAGCCGGATGCCGTCGCCGAGCAGCACCGGCGCGATGTGCAGGTCGATCTCGTCGATCAGTCCGCGCTCCAGCAGTTGTCGGCCGATCGTGGGTGAGAGCACTTCGAGGTTCTTGCCGCCGGCGGCCTCCAGCCCGATGCGTACGGCCTCGGCCACGTCGCAGTCCAGGAAGGTCACCCCGGGGACGGGCGGCGCGTCGTCGGGGTGGTGCGTGAGGACGAACACCGGCCCCTGCCACGCGCCGCCGTAGACGCCACCGGCATCGGGAAAGGCGTCGAAGCCGTCCCGGCCGCCCAGTACGGCACCGGTCGTAGCGGCGTACTCCTCGACGAGGCCGGCCCGGAACGAGAACCCCGTCATCCAGTCCATCGCGTGCTCGGGCCCCGCCACGAACCCGTCCAGCGACATCGTGAAGTGCCACAGCACCTTGCCCGCGGCGGTCTGCGGTCCGGTGTCCGCCAACTGTGGGACGGACGTGGTCTCGACGCTCTGCGGGGCCTTTGCGGTGGACATGATCGATCCTCGCTTCGGGGGTCACCGTTCCGCGGATTCCGGGCGGCTTTCACCTCCATGGACCCCGCGCGCCCCCGAAACTCATCGTCACGCCCCTGGGAGCACTACTTCCGCCGTCGTACGGCGGGTGTCTTCGGTCGTACGACGACTGCGCGACGGGTTCCCGCGAGGCTCGAGCCATGACGAGCCATGTACGTCCCGCCGAGCGTCTCTGCCATGTGATCGGTGCCCTGTTGATCCTCTCCGGGCTGGTGCACCTGGTGGTGTTCGCGGTCGACGGCGGCCCCTGGTACGGGCCTGTCTCCTGGCGCAAGCCCGTCACGTTCGGGCTCTCCTTCGGGGTGACGCTGATCGCGGTCACCTGGGTCACGTCGTATCTGCGCGTCGAGGCCCGGCTGCGCACGATCCTGCTCATCGTGTTCGCCGCCGACTGTGTCGTCGAGGTCGGCGGCATCACCCTCCAGGCATGGCGCCGGGTGCCGTCGCACCTCGACATGGAGACGCCCTTCGACACGGCGGTGTCCATGACGCTCGCGGTGGGCGGCGGTGTCCTGGTGGTGCTGCTCACCGTGTTCGCGGTGGCGTCCTTCCGGCACCGGCCGACAGGGCCTACGGGGATGGCGCCAGCGGTGCGTTCCGGGTTCGCGATCCTGCTTGTGGCGCTGGCCTCGGGCGCCGCGATGATCGCGCGCGGGGTCGTCCTCGCCCGGACCGGCCACCAGGAGGCTGCGTACCACTCGACGGCCCCGCTCAAGCCGCTGCACGGGGTGAGCCTGCACGCCGTCCTGGTGCTGCCCGCCCTGGCCTGGCTGCTCTCCCGCACGTCCTGGAGCGAGGCGGTACGGCGGCGGACCGTGACCGTCGCGGTCGGCTGCTACGTGGTCGCCGTGGCCGCGGCCGGGGTGTGGGCGGTGCTCACGTACTGACCGCGACGCCCCGGTGTTCTCTGCCGGATCATCCCTCAGGAGGAGCCGGAGGAGCCCTCTCCGGAGTCCCTCGGTTCGGGGTCGGTCGGTTCCTGATCGGTGGGCCGCGAGTCGGCTGTCCCGGAGCCGGTCGTGGAGGCGGAGTCGCTGCTGCCGGCGGAGTCGGCCGCTGTGGGCGCTTCCGCCCCCGGCCGCCGGTCCCACAGCCGTCGCGCGCGGGCCAGCGCGCCGGGTCCGCCGGAGCCGCGGGTCCGGTGTCCATGGACCCTGGGGTCGTCCGTGACGGCGTACCGCTTCACATACGCCCCGAGGAACGCCTGGAGCGTGGCGACGGCGGGGATGGAGATCAGCGCGCCGACGGCACCCAGGAGCGCGGTGCCCGCGATGACCGAGCCGAAGGCGACCGCGGGGTGGATGTCGACGGTCTTCGCGGTCAGCTTGGGCTGCAGCATGTAGTTCTCGAACTGCTGGTAGACCACGACGAAGATCAGCACCCACAGCGCGTACCAGGGGTCCACGGTGAAGGCGATCAGCATGGGCAGGGCGCCCGCGAGATACGTGCCGATGGTCGGGATGAACTGGGAGACCAGGCCCACCCAGACGGCGAGCACGGGCGCGTACGGGATGCCCAGCGCCTGTAGCAGGATGTAGTGCGCCACTCCGGAGACCAGCGCCATCAGACCGCGGGAGTATATGTAGCCGCCCGTCTTGTCGACGGCGATCTCCCACGCACGCAGCACCTCGGCCTGCCGGGCGGGCGGCAGTACGGAGCACAGCGCGCGCCGCAGTCGCGGCCCGTCGGCGGCGAAGTAGAACGAGAACAGACCGATCGTCAGCAGCTGGAAGAGGCCCCCGAGCACCTGGGTGGACACGTCCAGCACGCCGGTGGCGCTGTTCTGCACGTACTTGCGCAGCCAGTCGGAGTGGAGCAGCCCCTCCTGGATGTCGACCCGTCTGAGGTCGGTGTGGAAGTGCGTGTTGACCCAGTTGATGACGGAGTCGAGGTAGTCCGGGAAGTCCTCGATCATCTTGATGATCTGGCCGGCGAGCATCGACCCCAGGAGGGTGACGAACCCGGCGCTCACGATCAGCAGGCCGAGGAAGACCAGGAAGGTGGCCAGACCGCGGCGCATGCCGAAGGCGGCCATCCGGCTCACCGCGGGCTCGATGGCGAGGGCCAGGAAGAACGCGATGAGGATGTTGATCAGCAGCCCGATGAGCTGGTGGAAGGCCCAACTGCCCAGCTGGAACACGGCGACGAGGGCGAGCGCCAGCACCATGGCGCGGGGCAGCCAGCGCGGCATGCGGGCGCCCGGCGCGGCGCCGTCGGCCGGGGGCCGGGTCGGCGGCGTCGCACCGGTCGGGGATGCCTGCGGGGCGTCGTGCCCGGTCTCGTCAGTGGCTGCCACGGTGCAAGTCTCGCCTACGCCACTGACAACCGGTCACCCGCCGGCGATCTTCGTGACCGATCAGCGACTTTCCTGGGGAACGTTCATGACGGCGCAGACCACGCGCCACACGTCCTTGGCCTCCCAGCCCGCGTCCAGCGCCTCGTGCACCGTCCGTCCGCCGAGTTCCGTCATCACGTGATCGCGCGCGAAGCTCTCGGCGTACCCCGCGCCGAAGTGCTCCGTCATCCGCTGCCAGAAGACCGTCAACCGCATGACACCAGTATCCCGCCCCTGAGAGTGGGACCAGGTCGGGACCCCTTACGGAGACCGCTTTCCGTCCTACGGTCTGACGCATGGCCGAAACAGGAGCTTCTCCAACCCGGCATCGGAGACCTCGTAGGTGACGTAGATCGCCCACTGCTCGCGCTCCATCGCCACCGCC